>NZ_SMLV01000004.1 GCF_009711525.1 Fulvivirga lutimaris | reverse complement strand
TTATCTACATTGATTGTAAATACCTGGTTGATCGCTGCTCCTGAGTTATCTACTACTCTTAACGTCACTGAATTACTTCCTAAATCTGCATTCGTGGGTGCACCCGTTAACGTAGCTGTGCCACTGCCATTTGCTGTGAAGGTTAACCAATCTGGCTTTTCTGTTGCTGTTAACGTTAATACATCTCCTACATCTGGGTCGGTAGCCTGTACATT
>NZ_SMLV01000016.1 GCF_009711525.1 Fulvivirga lutimaris | reverse complement strand
TGAAATCACTGCTTCTCAAACAGGTAATGACAATTACACTGCAGCAGCAGATGTTGTTCAAACATTAACAGTGACCAAGGCGAACCAAAACATCACTTTCGATGCCTTAGCAGCCAGAACAGTTGGGGATGCTGATTTTGATTTAAATGCTACAGGAGGAGCATCAGGCAATGCAATTACCTATACAAGTTCAGATGCTTCGGTTGCAACAGTTTCAGGTAATACCGTGACTGTAGTAGGTGCTGGTACTACTGAAATCACTGCTTCTCAAACAGGTA
>NZ_SMLV01000160.1 GCF_009711525.1 Fulvivirga lutimaris | reverse complement strand
TTAGCACTCCACCTTCTTTACTTTCCAATATTTGAGCAACATCTTTTGGCGTCTTTACCTTTTTGCCATCTATTTTAGTGATAATGAAACCCTCTTGCATATCAGTGTATCGTCTGATCTTTCCAGGGCGCAGTGTTTTTACTTCTACTCCTGCATCAAGGCCGAGCCTTTTTAGCGTCTTAGTATCTACTTCCGCAAGGTCGGCACCAAGTGAAGTAAGAATCTCTACTTTTTCTTTCTTGACAAACTCAGTATTGCCGTCTCTGTTCTTTAACATTACATTATAGTCAAGCTCTTTACCATCTCTATTTACTTTAAGAGACACCTTGTCGCCAGGTCGCTTACTGCCAACATAACCAATTAGGTTAGCAGTATTGCTCACTGTTCTGCCATCAATTTCCACAATAACATCACCCTCTTTTACACCTACATCTTTTGCGCCACTGTTATCTGCCAAACCGGCAACATAAGCACCTGCATTTACGGTTAGGTCATTTTCACGAGCCAGGCCACTGGTTACATTCTGAATGGTAACACCCAACCAGCCTCTCTGCACCACACCATAAGTGATGATGTCTTCAACCACCTTATTTACAATGTTTGATGGCACAGCAAAGGAATAGCCTGAATAAGCACCAGTTGGACTGGCAATGGCAGTATTAATACCAACCAAATCGCCATTAAGGTTCACCAATGCACCACCACTATTGCCAGGATTCACAGCCGCATCTGTCTGAATAAATGACTCAATAGATGTGCTGTCACCAATAATGCCTATGTTTCTGGCCTTGGCACTAATAATACCAGCTGTTACCGTTGAGTTAAGGTTAAACGGATTACCAACAGCAAGTACCCATTCGCCTACTTTGGCATTGTCTGAGTTAGAAAGTCCTAAATAGGGTAGACCCTCCTGCTCAATTTGTAATACTGCAATATCTGTAGTTGGATCAGTGCCAATTACCTTAGCCTTGTAGCTCCTGTTATCGTGCAATGTAACTTCTACATCATCCGCCTGATCTATCACATGGTTGTTGGTTACAATATGCCCCTGATTGCTAATGATCACTCCTGAACCGGACCCCACTCTAGGCCCATAATTTTGTGGATTTTGTCTTAGAAATGGTCCAAAAAAATCTCTGAATTGATCAGGTATCTGTTGATTTCTCTGAGATGTATATCCTGCAGAGTTTTGTGTTGATCTAATATGAACTACTGCATCCATAACCTTTTCAGCAGCAACGGTAAAATCTAATGGTATAGCACGCCCGGTATCATCGGCATTGTAACTTGTTTGTACTGCCGGAGTACTGTCGACATGCTCAATTTTCAAAGGCTCCCTATTATCAGTTAGTAACTGAAATGAGCCAATAGTTAGTGCACTACCTAAGATAGCTGCACCGAACAATGATCCAAATTTTCTCATTTTTCTTTCTCCTTTTAGTTCTTAATTTTTTCTCAATTGTCTGTTTAAAGGGAGCAGGTTAAAAGGAACAGGCAATTGCGCCTCACTTTCAAATCACTTCCTTCTGTTAATAAAAACGATCGGAAAAATCCGATGTTTGATTTTTAACATTTTTTAAGAAATCGAGGTGAAGGGGGGCTTCACCTCGATAATGTTTTTATGAAATAGCGATTAATCTTGAAGCCTGTTTCTTAGCTTCTTCTTTTTTAGGAATGGTAATATTCAATATACCATCTTTGTAATTGGCTTCTATTTTATTGCTTTCAACCGATTTGGGTATCGTGAAAGATCTTTGGAAGGAGCTGTAGCTAAATTCTTTTTTAGTGTAGTTCTCCTCTTTGTCATTTTTAGAAACCTCTTTTTCATAAGAAATGGTTAGTGTTTGGTTATCCAATTCTACTTTGAAGTCCTTTTTATTTAGTCCCGGAGAAACCATTTCAACAACATAGTCATCTTCAGTTTCTCTGATGTTTACTGCAGGCATTGTTTGCGATGCAGTTCTGTTACTTTCAAATAAATCCCTACCGAAGAAATCGTCAAAAAACGTAGGGAATAAGTCATTCGTTCTTCTAATAAGTGTCATAATTCCTCCTTTTTTTATGATTCAACATTTTACCCTATAAAAATCAAATAAAATGCCAGAAGGATCAAACAAAAAAAGAGGGTCAAATTGACTTAGATTTGACCCTCTTTTTCTTTAAAATATGCCAAATTGGCTTAAAATCGACTATTTGCTTACCAATTCACCTGCAGAATATTCATACTCGATGGTTACATTTCCATCCTGATCATACCATTTTGAAACGCCATCTCTCAGGCCATTGGAGTAGGCTCCCTCTTCCATAATGTTACCAGTGTCGTAATATACTTTTACTACACCTTCTATCTTTCCATTCTTATAGGTACGCTCTTCTTTGACTCGGGCCCTGTTAAATTGTTTCCAATCGCCATCTAGCTGACCGTTATGATAGTAAGCTATTTTTTGTAGCTGACCTCTGTCATCAATTTCGGTAAAAAGCCCCTGCTGCACACCATCTACATAGGTTGAAATAGTTTTTACAAGTCCAGTTTGATGATATTCTGTCCAGGTACCTACTCTTTTACCGTTTAGGTAGTCACCTTGACTGTTGCCTGTAGCGCTATTAATTGTCACCTTCACCATATCAGGATTGTCATCATATGGCTCCTTTATTGCACCTGCGGGCAATTCTGCCAATCCTTCAATAGTAGCGGCACTAAATTCTTCGGTTTTACCACATGAAATCAAATAAGTGGAAATCAATACCAATAACAGCTTTTTCATATTTCTCATTTTTTTCTGATTAACAATAGGTTTTATAATTAGGAGGTAAAATTAAAAATTTTGAGAATTTACCTAACCTTTATTCAAGGTTAGTATAAAACAATCCCTTCCCAACACTACATTTTTATTACTTTTGACTCAGTTTGCTGCTATAATATCATCAAACTCTGCGTTAGGTTATTGGTTTATATTAGTCCAGCTAACTTTAAGATTAGGTCATTAAAATATTGAATGCAATTTAGCACACAGGTACAGTTAGGAATTCTAGGGCTTCTTATTTTTCAATGCCTTTTCTTCAGCGTCTTTCTTTTTACACAAATTAGAAAGGAGAAGAAGAGTAATCTGTATTTGGCAATTCTGCTAGCCACACTTGGTTGTCACATGCTCATCAATATGTTGAGCAACTTTGGTGTTGTAAATGCTGACCCAAAAATGGTCATAGGGTTAAGTGCAGTTTATGGCCCTTTAATATACCTGCACATAATAGCACTTCAAAGGAAGAAAAGTGACTTCAAAATATCTCGTTTAGTACATTTTATTTTAGCCCCGGTCGCGGTTTTAGTTTCTCAATCTGGTATTGAGTTTTTAGAGCTTACCATAAAAATAATGGTTCTTGTTCAGGTATATACTTACCTAATAGTAGCTATGCTTTCAATTAAGCGGTTTCAAAAAATTATAAAGTTTACACAGTCCAGGTATGAGAGCATTAACCTCAGCTGGGCCTA
>NZ_SMLV01000181.1 GCF_009711525.1 Fulvivirga lutimaris | reverse complement strand
AGAGTATTCAAGACTTGCACCCAACCATATACATACCACTGGTTAGAACAGTGTGGCACAAGAAGTTTTTTAAGATTGGAGGTGTTGAAATGAATCTTGATGAGATCGAGCATGATATACTAAGGAAGGAGTTTGATGAACCCCGAATTCATTTCGCCATCAACTGTGCCTCGTTCTCTTGTCCGCCCCTTCGGAATGAAGCATTTACCGCTGATAAAATCGATAAACAATTAGAAGAGCAAGCTGTTAATTTTGTAAACGATTCCGAAAGGAATAAAATCACGGCTGAACGAGCTGAGATTTCTAAGATTTTCAGCTGGTTCACAAAAGACTTTACGAAAGAGGTGAGTCTGATTCAATTTCTAAATAAGTACTCAAAAGTTGAGCTAAAAGAAAATGCCAGGATTGATTATCTGGATTATGACTGGAGTTTAAATGATAATAAATGATCTGTGTCTAAAGTAGTGTTTGGGTTCACAGGTTTTGGTTAGGCGCAGTGTGGTTACTGCGCCTTTTTGCTTTTATTTAACTTCAAACTGCTGACTACCCATTTTGTAGCCGTCAGTGTAAACTTCTAATAAGTAAACGCCAGGCTCATATTCGGAGCCTTTGGTGTACTCGAAGGAAAGTTGCTGCTTGGTGTTGTCAAAGAGTATTTCCTGGTTGGCAGTATAAAACTCCTCCTTATTGTTAAACATAAAAGTGCCAGAACCTTTCGCAATATCAAAAATCACCTGTCCTTTATCATCTACAATTCTGATAAGAATGTCTTTGCCTTCAATAGGGGCTACATTATTTTCAGCAATGTTGAACGTTACTTTTAGCTTGTCTATTTGTTTGCTTTTAGCAGGCATCTCACGTTCTCTACCTCTTTCATTTACAGCTAGAATAAGAATATTTTCAACTTTAAGCTGAGATGCAATAGCCACCTTCGAGGCCAGTTCGTCTTTAGATTCGTTAACCATGCTTAAAGAGTCGAATAACTCATTCTTCTCTGTTTTTAAGGATGTATTTTCAGTAAGCAATACTTTATTTACTTCCCTAAGCTTAGTAAGCTCCTCGTCTTTAGCCTTCAAGAGCTCTTGAAAGCCATCGACTTTATCCTGAAGATCAGATATTGCTTTTCGGTCTCTCTTTCTTGTTCTGTTAAGTTCAGCTTCTACTTCGGCTTTTGCCTTTTCTAATTCTTCTACGTTACCGCCCAGCTTTTCAATCTCTATGATCTTTTGATCAAGCTCTTCACTTATATCAGTAAGCTTTTGCATGGTTACAGCTAAATCCTCTTCAGTGGACATCAATTGTGTGTCTTTCGCCACACTTTCCTGATGATCGATATAAATCTTGATTGCCTGAGCAACAACAATAACCGCCAGAATAACTACAATAACAGTATTTCGGTTACTCTTTTTGGGAGGCGTTTGACTTGGAGATTTTTGATTTTGGTTTTCTTGAGTTTGTTCAGCCATTGATAATTATTCGTATTGTTGCGCAAAAATATTCTTTATTTAACACTATTCAATAAATTCTCTTTATTAGTGAAACATTATCGATTAACTGCCAATATATGACATATGATGAAAAATATTGGACATCAAGGTATAAAGATGAATCAACACCCTGGGATGTCGGCCAAATAACTACTCCTTTAAAAGAATACTTTGACCAGCTGGATGATAAAAGTTTGAAGATTTTGATACCCGGTTGCGGGAATGCCTATGAGGCTGCTTATTTGCATTCACAAGGTTTTATAAATGTTTACCTTGTTGATATTTCAGAAGAACCAATAATAAGATTCAAAGCTAATCATCCTGACTTTCCACCTGACCATATTATATATGGTGATTTTTTTGAGCTAGAAGATTCTTATGACCTTATAATAGAACAAACTTTTTTCTGTGCATTGCATCCATCGCAGCGGCATGCTTATGCTATAAAGACCAATGAGCTTCTTGTAGCAGGGGGCAAGCTGGTTGGCCTTTTATTTAATGATAGCCTCAACAGTGATAGACCTCCATTTGGTGGCTTTAAAGAAGACTACATAAAAATATTAGGACCGCACTTTGAGTTAACTGTAATAGATGAAAGCTATAATTCAATACCTCCAAGAAAAGGGAGGGAGCTTTTTATCAACTTAAAGAAAATAGAAAGTAATTAATCAATCTTTTCAATTGCCGATTTTGTAGCTTTAAATGCGTCTCAGAAGAAATTTGAATACCTTTTCTTTTGAGACATTTGTATTTGTATTAATATGTTGCGTAAAAGAATTTTACTTTTTGTTTTGCTAATCTTCTGTGCTTTGGGCCTTGATGCTCAGAAGAGGACGAAGAAAGTTATTGTAGATAGCGTACATGTTAAAGGAAGGACATTTCTTGTTGTTGGCGATACAACAATATTTGTCCCAAAAGACACGGTCATCTATCTTCCAGATTCTTTAGCAATCAAAATTAGAAAGGATAGAGAAGCACAATCTTCTCAATTCTATTTGAAGATTAAAGAGAAGCTGTCGAAGCGAAGACTTACGAAAGAGCTTTATGATCTCCTTTTTAAAGACCCACCTAAGCCAAAGACACCTGTATCAACAAACCAGGCAGTTACCAATGATTATGAAAAGTATACTGGACAGGTAATAGGTCAGATTTTCATTAAAAAATTGGAGCCCCTGGGTACAAGTATTAATGATACCTCCAGGCATTCTAATAAGTGGATATTAAAGTCGGTAAACAATACGCATATTAATACAAGGTCTCGTATTATAAGAAATAATATGTTTTTCAAATCTGGAGATGTGCTTGATCCTAACCTAATATATAGTAGTGAGCGGATATTAAGAAGCCTGTCATTTATAAAGGACGCACGTATTTATGTAATTCCTAACCGCCACACTCGTTTGGTAGATGTGTTGGTGGTGACGAGAGATATTTGGAGTATTTCAGGAGGTTTTGGGTATGATGATTTTGATGATTTTGAGGTGGAGATAACCGACAAGAATTTCCTTGGTCTTGGACAGGAGTTGAAAAATGAGTTTCCTTATTCAGCAGAGACCTCTCCTGAGGTGGGCTATATAGGCACTTATACCATTAATAATATTAAGAGTTCATTTATTAATAGTGAATTAACTTTTGCCAGATCAGAGCCTTTCGATCGACGGGGTATTCGGTTTTATAAAGATTTTATTACGCCAACCATTAAATGGGCAGGGGGACTGGAGATTGCTCAGGAGAAAAGGCAACAAGCAAAGGTGTACCCGGATTCAACCTATATTTTTAATACAAGATATAATTTCCAGGATTTCTGGACAGGCCGATCCTACCTTTTGAAGCAGGACTATTCCGGTTACACCAATTTTCAGGTAGCCGGGCGATATGAAAGAAGGAGGTTCTTGGACAGACCGGTGATAAGCAGTGATACCAATCAACTTTATTTTGACACGAATCTTAAACTCATGTCCATAGGTATCACAAAACGGAGGTTTGAAAGGAGTAGTCTTATTGTAGGTTATGGGCGTACTGAAGATATTCCAATCGGTTATTTGGCTGAAATAACAGGAGGGAGGGAGAATAATGATTTTTATGACCGTACATATTTAGGTACTACGATTTCCTATGGCAATTACCTTGGTAAGCTTGGCTACCTCAGACCAACCCTGAGTATTGGAGGGTTTATAGAAAAGCGAAACATACAGCAGGGCGTTATCAAACCTGAGCTATCATACTTCAGCTATTTATATCGTTTTCGAAGAACGAGTTTTCGGCAGTTTTTCACACTTGGCTATGTCAAAGGAATTAATAGGTATACCGATGAATTTATTGACATAAATAATAGAAATGGTATCAGAGGTTTAAGAGATACTTTTTTGCGAGGCACAAAGAAAATAACCTTCCGCTCAGAGACTGTGGCTTTTACGCCAATCTACTTCATAGGCTTCAGATTGGCCATTTTTGCCTTTTTTGACTTTGCGATTGTTAATTCAGAACAAGCTAAATTGTTCAAGAATCCACTCTATCAGGGGTATGGAATTGGCTTTAGATTTAGGAATGAAAACCTGGCATTCAATACGCTGCAAATTCGTCTGGGTTACTATCCCAATGCACCTGCTGATTTCAACAATTACCAGTCTGCTTTTGACGGGCAAAGGTCTCTTAATATTCCTGACTTTAGAGTTGAAGAGCCTCGAGTAATCACATTTCAATAGGAAAAAAAGTGAATTTTTAAAGCAAAATCAAATAGATTTTTTTACCTTGAAAAATGCCTAATTTCTTATTTATAAATATTCTAAATTAGAAATAGAAATAGCTTTTTTACACCAAAAAAAGCTATTTTAAAGAGGTGCTACGTGAACAAACAGCAATTTGTT
>NZ_SMLV01000327.1:13603-14972 GCF_009711525.1 Fulvivirga lutimaris | reverse complement strand
GTATAATATCAGTTTCAATCGTTTATTTTGCGACCTGAATAGAAATTAAAGTTCTCAGAATCAGATAATAAATTGTCATGAATATAGATAAGCTTAACCAAGATATAATAGCCATTTTAGATAACAAGATTGCCTTAGCTAATTTAGATTACAGTAGTCCCGACTATGACGATTTGGAAGAGTCGCTTCATGATAAAGAAGATGCCCTAATGAAGGATTTTGGACCTTATCTTGAAGAGGCTTTACATGAGGTTCATGACGAGTTTTGCCCGGACACAGATGTGTTGTTACCAATTGCCTATTTGCCGAGAGCCGCAAAAAAAGAGGGAACGGACTATAGCGTAACTATCGCTGACGGTGTATATGTTGAGGTTGATGATTATGCCTCTGAAGAAACTAAATTGGTTATTCTTCCTAATCCAACGAGGATAGAGCTTATGGTAGATGCGGACCAAAGAGAGGTCGTTTGGAAAGCTGAATAAACTAGGTTTAGAAACCCAGCTTTTCTCTTACACGACCTAAAACTTCTCTAGCAATTAGTCTCGCTTTTTCCTCGCCCTCTTTTAGTTTAGCATCAATCAAATCAGGGTTATTAATATATTCATTAAAAGCAGCTCTCTCTTTACTGAATTTATCAATAATCAAATCATAAAGTGCCTGCTTGGCATGGCCATAACCGTAGTTGCCACCAGTGTAGTTATTTCTCATTTCCTGTATCTGAGCATCTGTTCCTAACAGCTCATATATCTTAAATACATTACAAGTGTCAGGGTCCTTAGGTTCTTCCAGTGGAGTACTGTCCGTAACAATTGCCATTACCTGTTTTCTAAGAGGCTTGTCAGCCAGAAAGATATCTATAATATTACCATAAGATTTACTCATCTTTTGGCCATCAGTGCCGGGTATTGTCATTACCTGCTCATCAATTTTTGGCTCTGGTAACACAAAAGTATCACCGTACTGATGGTTAAATGAACTCGCAATGTCCTTTGTCATCTCCAGATGCTGTTTCTGATCTTTACCCACAGGTACAAAGTCAGCATCGTACATGATTATGTCAGCTGCCATAAGCACAGGGTAAGTGAATAAACCGGCATTAACATCAGCCAGTTTATCTGATTTTTCCTTAAATGAATGGGCATTGGCCAACATAGGAAAAGGAGTGAAGCAGTTCAAATACCATGTTAGCTCACATACCTCAGGAATCTTTGATTGACGGTAAAAGATATTTTTACTTGTGTCAAACCCACAAGCCAACCATGCAGCTGCTGTGGCATTGATATTGTTTTTGCGCTGCTCAGCATCTTTAATAGTGGTAAGCGAATGAAGGTCTGCTATAAAAAACAGGCACTCATTCTTCTCATCTCTA
>NZ_SMLV01000327.1:0-13353 GCF_009711525.1 Fulvivirga lutimaris | reverse complement strand
CATAATTATGATTTTGTGCAAATAAAGTGAATTACTCTTAAATAGAAGAAGTTTAAAACCGTTAAAGGATTGTTAATTGTTTGTATTCATTTAGTATTAAACTTTGCTTTCAATAGTTTTGAAGTATAATATCATGATTATGAGATTGCTACTGTTATCATTTATAGTATTTTCGTCATTAACAACTACACTTAATGCACAGCAAGTTGAGCCTATTACATTTTCAGAAAAGTCTTTTGATTTTGGAAATGTGAAGGAAGTTGATGGACCGATCACACATGAATTTACTTTTACCAATAATAGTCAGGAGCCAATACGTATTCTAAATGTGAAGGCGTCTTGCGGATGCACCACCCCAGCTTGGACCAGGGACTCAATTGCACCCGGGAATACAGGATATATTCAAGCTCAATACAACCCCAGAAACCGACCTGGTGTTTTTAACAAGAGTCTGACGATCACCACTTCATTAGGCGAGACACTCCGGTTGTATATAAGAGGGGAGGTGGAGCCTAAAGTATTAACCATTGAAGAGAAATTGAGAACCGAGATGGGAGGTATTAGAATGAAATATCCATCGGTAAATCTTGGCAAAGTTTATATCAATAAACCAGCAGCAGTTAGAAAATATGACATCTATAATCAAACTGATGTGGATATTACTTTTTCTGATGACTATGCAGCTCCGGATCATATAAAAGTATCATTTGAACCTAAAACCCTCGGGTCTAAATCTTCAGGATACCTAGTGGTTACTTATGATGCAGCCGTAAAGAATGATTATGGGTTTATGAATGATCGGATTTCCTTTCAGACGAATGAGCCAGAGGACAAAGTGAAGGAGCTGACAGTTTATGCAACAATAGAAGACTACTTTGCTCCTATACCTCCTGAAGAACTGTCAGAGGTACCAAGGCTAAAAATTGAAAACTCGGTTTATGATTTTGGAAGAGTGAGTAAGGAGAAGGAATCGAAATATCAATTTGTTGTTAAGAATACGGGCAATAGTGATTTGACCATAAAAAAGATTAGTCCTAATTGCACTTGCGTGACTGGGGTGTTGTCTGATGAAGTGATTAAGCCGGGCGGACAGGCCAATCTTGATGTCACCTTTAACCCAGAAGGAAGAAGGGGTAATCAACAAAAGTCAATTACCCTTTATTCAAATGATCCAAAGTCTTCCGCTCAACGAATAACTATTAAAGCCTATGTGCAGGAATAGATGAATTGAGACTGTGAATTGAATATAAATGAAAAGGCCTGCTCATAGCAGGCCTTTTCATTTATCAACAAATTGTTGTTTCTTATTGAAAAGCTGGAATTCCAGTGATATCAGCACCTAAGATAAGAAGATGGATATCATGAGTTCCTTCATATGTAACTACAGATTCCAGATTCATCATGTGGCGCATCATTGGGTATTCACCCGTTATGCCCATTCCTCCATGTATCTGTCTCGCCTCTCTGGCTATCTTTAGGGCCATTTCTACGGAGTTTCTTTTTGCCATAGATATTTGAGGAGTAGTGGCAGTGCCAGCATCCATCATTTTACCTAATTTCCAGTTTAATAACTGTGCTTTAGTAATCTCAGTAAGCATTTCTGATAGTTTCTTTTGTATTAGCTGAAATGAAGCAATTGGTTTGCCAAATTGAATTCTTTCAGCAGCATATCTCCTCGCTGAGTCATAGCAATCCATAGCAGCACCAATAGCTCCCCATGCAATACCATATCTTGCAGAGTCAAGACACATCATTGGTGCACCTAGCCCGCTTTTGCCAGGCAATAGGTTCTCCTTAGGTACTTTTACGTTATCAAACACCAATTCACCAGTGCAGCTGGCTCTCAAAGACCATTTTCCATGCGTTTCAGGAGTGGTAAAACCTTCCATACCTCTTTCTACTATTAGGCCATGGATTCTTCCTTCTTCGTTTTTAGCCCATACTACAGCTATATCCGCTTTAGGTGAGTTTGATATCCACATTTTAGCACCATTCAAAAGGTAGTGGTCACCCATGTCTTTAAAATTGGTCACCATTCCGCTTGGGTTAGAACCATGATCTGGTTCGGTAAGGCCAAAGCAGCCTAAAAACTCACCTGAAGCCAATTTAGGTAAGAACTTCATTTTCTGCTCTTCTGACCCGAACTTGTAAATAGGATACATTACCAAAGAGCCCTGAACTGATGCCGTTGATCTCATTCCAGAGTCACCCCTTTCAATTTCTTGCATGATAAGACCATAAGAAATATAGTCTAACCCACCGCCACCATATTGCTCAGGAACAGTTGGGCCGAATGCACCTACGTCTCCAAACTTTTTAACAATCTCATAGGGGAAGTGTGCTTTTTCACACCAGTCCTCAATGAATGGCGTGATCTCTTTTTTGACAAAATCTCTTATTGAACTTCTGATTAACAGATGTTCCTCTGTAAGTAACTCGTCTAAGTTGTAGAAGTCAGGAGACTCAAACATATCGGCTGAAGATTTTTTATTTGTGGCCATTGCAAACGTTTGTATATATTGATATTTGGGTTATTCGTATTTAAAATTCAAATTTACGCAAGGTTAAAACATATATTGTAAAACGTCCATGAATAAGTCAGAAATTGACCCAAAAATTGTAGAGCAGATAAAGAAACTGGAAGAGAAGTATGAGGTGATGGGTCAGGACCTGTCTTCATACTTAGATGGATTACTCTACAGTGACTATCTTACCTATTGGGATTACATCCATCTTGATACACTTTTGAGCCTTCAAAATCCTAAAACAGGAATGAAGGATGAGATGATATTCATCACCTACCATCAGCATACAGAGCTATTTTTTAAGTTGATACTCTGGGAGATAGATCAGATAGCTGAGCATGAAAATATTAATGAGCAGTTCTTTCTATACAGGCTTAAGAGGATTAATGGATACTTTAAAGTACTAGAAAATTCCTTTTCGGTAATGGTAGAAGGCATGGATAAGGATCAATTCCTGAAATTTAGAATGTCACTCTTGCCAGCTAGTGGCTTTCAGTCTGCGCAATACCGTCTAATTGAAATTAGCTCAACGGATTTGATCAATCTGACTGATCCGGTTTCAAGAAAGGGATTTTCTGAGGATACTTCAATAGAGGAACTTATAGACAAGATATATTGGAGAAGTGGTGCAACAGAATTAGCTTCTGGCAAGAAAACATTGACTTTACGTCAATTTGAAGAGAAGTACAATAGTAAGTTTTTGCATCGAGCAAAGGCTTTTAAAGAAGTTAACTTGCTAAAAATTTATGAAAAGCATTTTGGAGCAATTGCCAATGCTGAGATTATTGATGAATTAAGAGCTTATGATGCTTATGCTAATGTTTATTGGCCACTTGCGCATTATAAGTCCGCTGTTAGATATCTGCAAAGAGACCCTGAGGATATTGCTGCCACCGGTGGTACTAATTGGCAAAAATATCTGCCACCACGATTTCAAAAAATCATCTTTTTCCCATCACTATGGTCTGATGAAGAAAGGGCTGAATGGGGTAAGTCATGGGTGCTTAAAGAAGTGTTTCAAAAGCAATAAAAGTCCATATTAGCCTATTTCTACGTATATTTATTAATTGTTTATGAAATCCGGGCTTTACTATATATTATTTATCCTCCTGTCATATGCCTCTCAGGCTCAGGTGCTTCGCCATGTCTATCATGATGAGGACAGGAGCAAACTGAAAGAGATGTTCTATGTGCGTGACAGTGTGTCGAATATCCTGGAAGGAAAATACCTCTCTTATTATATTAATGGAAATATTGAGTCAGAAGGTCAGTTTAAAAACAATGAGACCTATGGTGAATGGAATTTTTATTATGAGACGGGAAAGCTAAAGATGAAGGGTGTTGTCAAGCGCAATTCGAGTGATGGTTATTGGGAGTATTACTACGAACAAGGTAGTAAAAGCATGGAAGGTGAGATAAGCAATCAGAAAAGGCGAGGGGAATGGAAGATCTTCTATGAAAGTGGAAAGCTGAAAGAAAAAGGAGTCTTTGTTAACAATAAAAGAGAAGGCCATTGGAATGAATACTATGAAGATGGGCAGCTCAAAGGTGAGGCTGATTATACGTATGACAAAGGCCGATATATTGAATACTATCCAACGGGGGAAAAGAAGGCTGAGGGACCTAAGTCTGGTTCAAAACATGTGGGGCTATGGAAGTATTATTACCAAAATGGCAATAAGCAAGCTGAAGGTTTATATCAAAATGGCAAACGTGTTGAAGATTGGCGCTTTTATCATGATAATGGGAAGGTATCGGCTCAAGGCTCTTATAAGGCTGGTCAAGCAGATGGAGAATGGACCTATTACTATGATAATGGTCAAGTAAGCTCTAAAGGTGATTTTCTTGGAGGAAAGAAGGCCGGCTATTGGGGTAATTTCTATGAAGATGGTAGCAATAAAGGTGAAATTACCTTTGATAAAGGTACTGGAGAGTATAAAGAGTATTACAAAAGTGGTAAAATAAAAATGACCGGGGTTATTCAAAATGAAAAGAACCATGGTGTTTGGCAATACTTTTATGAAAATGGACAGCTGGAAGGTGAATGTAATTTTATTGAAGGCAGGGGCGAATATTATGGCTACTATCCGGATGGTACGCTTCAAACGAAAGGTGTGCTAGAAGATGGTCAGAAAGTAGGGAGATGGGAATTATATAAAAATGATGGAACACTATCAGGTTATTATAAACCTATTTATGATGAACCTATAGAAAGAGTAGAGCCTCAAAAGCCTGAGAGAAAGGCAAGAAAGTATGGTGTAGCAGCCTATAAGTTTAAAGGCAGGAGGTTCAGTTATTTCCAGCCGAAGATCAATGAGTTTCAAGGTGTCATTTTAAGCACAAATCCGTTTGCTACTTTTATTGGAAGATTGCCTTTTGCTATGGAGTTCTATCTTCAGGAGAGACTGGGTCACGAATTTGAATTTGAAGGAATAAGAACTCCATTTTACATTGAGGATCATAAAGTGCCACTCAATGATGTTTATACCAGGGGGTATAGCATAGCAGTCAGACAGAAATTCTATAACTCTACAGGCAATGGTTACTCATTGTGGTATTTCGGCCATGAAATTAGATTCACAAACCAGAGCCATTTTTCTAATACAACGAGCATTCTATTTCCTGAAAATGTAATTCGTGCCAGTGCCTCAGAGCAGAAAGTAGAGTATCTTGTATTGTTAGGGTATAGACTCTTGCAGGATACAAGATCAAAAGGCTATACCATAGACCTTTTTGTTGGAGCAGGTAGTGGTTTGAGAAAGTTCGATAAAGGTGGAACTTTTGAATCAGCTTTTGATGATCTTGATCAAAGTGATATTACCTTTGCCTATACTTTCGGAGTGAATATAGGGTATGCATTTTCCTTCGGCTCCAGAAAATAATTTAAGGATAAAAACCTTACTAATTTGAAAAAAAACATTCAGCTGCGTCTTCGACCAGAAGAAGCATTTTCTGATCACGCTAAAGAGATTATAGCTGCTAAGTCGGGCTTGAGCTCATCTGAAGTCCGGATAATCAAAAGATCCATTGATGCCCGTAAGTCTACAGTTTGGGTCAATGTGCAGGCCGATGTTTATCAAAACGAGCAAGTCCCGGATTTAATCCAATATAAAAAAGATTACAGTAATGTTTCCTCATCAAAGCAAGTTGTGGTAGTTGGGGCAGGGCCTGCTGGTCTTTTTGCTGCTTTACGCTTGGTTGAACTTGGGATAAAACCAATAGTAATTGAGAGAGGTAAAGATGTAAGAGAACGTAGAAGGGATATCGCTGCCATTAATAAAGACCATATTGTTAACCCTGAGTCTAATTATTGTTTTGGAGAGGGAGGAGCTGGCACATACTCTGATGGTAAGCTTTATACAAGATCAAAGAAGAGGGGCGATTTAAACCGTATTCTGGAGATTTTAGTGGCTCATGGGGCGAGAGAAGAAATATTATACGATGCACATCCGCATATTGGTACTAACAAACTACCTAAGATTGTTCAGGAACTCAGAGAGAGTATAATCAATGCAGGTGGCGAAGTGTTGTTTGATACCAAAGTCACTGATTTGATTCTTGAAAAAGGAGCTATCAAAGGTGTTGAAACTTCTGCTGGAGATAAGATAAATGGAGAGGCTGTTATTCTGGCAACAGGACATTCAGCAAGGGACATTTTTCAACTACTTAAGCGAAGAGAAATAGAAATAGAAGCCAAGCCTTTTGCTTTGGGGGTTAGGGTAGAACATCCACAGATGCTTATTGACTCAATTCAGTACAGCTGCGCTGGAGATAGAGGGGAATACCTGCCTGCATCATCTTATTCGTTGGTAAGTCAAACTGTAATTGGTGATCAGCAACGAGGAGTATTTTCCTTTTGCATGTGTCCAGGTGGGTTTATTGTTCCCTCAGCAACTAATCCAGGTGAGGTAGTGGTCAATGGTATGAGTCCATCTCGCAGAGATAGTAAGTTCGCGAACTCAGGTATTGTCGTGGCTGTTGAAACGGCCGACTTGAAAAATTATCAACAACATGAAGAACTTGCAGCTATGTATTTTCAAGCCGATATTGAAAAACAGGCCTGTCAACTGGCTGGTGGCACCCAAGTCGCACCTGCACAGCGCTTGGTAGATTTCGTACATGGCAAGGTTTCTTCAACACTTCCTGAAACTTCTTACCAGCCGGGCTTGTTGTCAGTCGATATGACTCAGATATTACCTGATTTTATTAGCGAGAGGCTTAAGTATGGCTTCAAAGGTTTTGGTAAGAAAATGAAAGGGTACCTCACAAATGAAGCGCAGATTGTAGGAGTTGAAAGTAGAACATCTTCACCTGTAAGAATCCCCAGAGATAAAGAAACTTTAGAGCATGTAAAGCTTAAACGACTTTATCCATGTGCTGAAGGAGCTGGCTATGCGGGAGGTATTGTTTCCGCGGCTATGGATGGGGAGAGATGCGCGGAGGCAGCAGTTGTGCAATATATTAATTCGTCAGTTAAGTTATGAAGACAGTCATCATAGGAGCCACTACAAACCCATCAAGATATGCATTTTTAGCAGCTAACATGCTTGACGAAGCTCATTTTGATTTTGTTCCGGTAGGCATAAAGCAGGGAGAAGTCTTAGATAAGGAAATATTAGATTTGCGTACAAAGCCGCATATTGATGATGTTCACACAGTGACACTCTATATTGGTCCTCAAAATCAGCCCGAATGGTATGAGTATATTCTGAGCCTTAACCCCAAAAGGATTATTTTTAATCCCGGTACTGAGAATCCAGAGTTTATGGCAATGGCTCAGAAACAAGGAGTAGAGGTGGAGGCTGCCTGTACTTTAGTCTTAATCAGAACTAACAGTTACTCTGAGTAATTTACGACTACGCCATTTTCTCTAAGGTGATTTACAGTCTCATTTAAGTGTGAGTTTTTCTCATTTTCCTTCTCAATGGGATTTTGGTGAAAGTAAAGCAGTTCAAGTTGAGTGAGCTTGCCAATTTCTTTTGGAATAAGACTTACCTGATTAACGGAGAAATCAAAATTCTTTAAGTTTTCAAGCTCGAAAAGTTCCTGCTGTAAGGATGTGAAGTAGTTATCATTAATCCTCAGCACCTCTAAGTGCTTCAGGTTAGCGATTGTTTTAGGTAAATAACTCAGTCTGTTATGATGAACATATAACTTTTCCAGATTAGTCAACTCCCCAATTTCATCTGGCAGTGAATAGATTCTGTTATTTGATAGGTATAATATTTCTAAGTTCTGAAGCTTCTTAATATCTGGAGGGATAACTTGAATCTGATTATAATATATATCTATTTGTCGGAGCTTGGTCAAATTAAATAGCTCTTTGGGAAGCACTGAGATATTGTTTTTGTAAAGGGTTAAGCTTTCAAGATTGATCAGGTTTTCAATTTTTGGAGGTATAGTGCTTATATTATTTTCAGCCAGTTGAATTTCAATTAATGCTGTAAGGTCAAAAAACGATGGAGGGATGGAGTCTATTTTACACCTATTCAGCCTTAAGCGCTTTAAATTCTTTACCCGCGCGTATTTTTGATTGAGCAGCGAAATTTCATTTTTATCGAGCTTAAGCGCTTCTAACTCCTTATATTTTTTTATCCGCTTTGGAAATCGCGAGAACTTATTGTCTGAGAGGTTCATGTCTTTTACAGACTTTAGCTTTCTTAGCTGTCTTGGTATTCTGGTTAGTTCATTCTTTTCAAGATTTACCCTTTTAATAATCTTGTTCTTCTTCACTTTTAATTTCCGTCCTTCCAGACTATTGTTGCCTAAAACAATGGAGTTGAGCTTTGTTAATTCATTAAGCCTTTTTGGCAACGACTTTATATTATTGTAAGAAAGGTCAAGGCTGGTGATGTTTTTAAATTGATAAACAAAGTCAGGAATTTCGCTGAAGTCACCATATGATAAATCGATAAACTTAATAGAATCTTTGTCTTCCAGTTCTTTATACTCTATAAACCTCAATTTGGCCCTTTCTTTCATCCTAATTACCCTTTGCTGCCTCATAGAATCAAGTTGCTCTGTAGTAAACATTCGTTGACTATTAGCCGAAATAGCCAAGGAAAAGAAGGTAATAAAAAGGGTTATTATTTTTAATCGCTGCATATCTCAAAACTAAAGAATTAGTTGATAATATTACAACAAAAAAGCAATGTAAAAAAGGACATAATAGTGTAGTTTTGAGAGATTTTGAAAAGAGATTATGGCAGAAAATAAAGAACAGAAAAAGAACGAGTATTCAGCAGGAAATATACAGGTCCTGGAAGGCTTAGAAGCCGTTAGAAAGCGACCTGCAATGTACATAGGTGATGTGGGGGTCAAAGGTCTTCACCACTTAATTTGGGAGGTAGTCGATAACTCAATAGATGAGGCACTTGCCGGACATTGTGATACTATATCAGTAAGAATCAATACCGACAATTCTATAACTGTTTCAGATAATGGTAGGGGTATTCCTACAGATTATCACGAAAAGGAAAAGAAGTCTGCTCTTGAGGTGGTAATGACTGTGCTTCATGCTGGAGGTAAGTTTGATAAAGATACTTATAAGGTTTCTGGTGGACTACATGGTGTGGGTGTGTCTTGTGTGAATGCACTATCTACAATGTTAAAGGCCACGGTCCATAGAAACGGAAAGATTTTTGAGCAGGAATATAGCACTGGTATTCCAAAATATGAAGTTAGAGAAATAGGTGAGACCGAGATAAACGGTACTACTATCGAATTTAAACCAGACGATAGCATATTTACTGTGTCTGAGTACAACTACGAAACAGTTGCATCAAGACTTAGAGAACTGTCATTTTTAAATGCAGGTATTACAGTACATCTGGAAGACTTAAGAGAACTTGATGATGATGGTCAGACAAGAAAGGACACTTTTCATTCAGAAGGTGGTTTACAGGAGTTTGTAGCCTACTTAGACAGTACCAGAGAGAAGCTTATTCCTACGCCAATCTACATGAATAGAGAGAATGGCGAGATTCCAGTTCAGGTAGCGTTAAATTATAACACGTCTTATACCGAAAATGTGGTTTCTTATGTTAATAATATTAACACGATAGAAGGAGGAACTCACGTTGCTGGTTTTAGAAGAGCATTGACAAGAACATTAAAGTCTTATGCTGATAAGTCTGGCTTACTTGATAAAGTTAAAGTAGATATTACAGGTGATGATTTTAGGGAAGGTCTAACTGCCGTTATTTCTGTTAAAGTTGCTGAGCCTCAGTTTGAAGGACAGACAAAGACTAAATTAGGTAACTCGGATGTTAGCGGTGCTGTAGACGTAGTTGTAGGCGAGATGCTGAATAACTACCTTGAAGAAAATCCAAAAGAGGCAAGAACTATTGTTCAAAAAGTAATTATTGCAGCTCAGGCCAGATTTGCAGCAAGAAAAGCGCGCGAAATGGTTCAGCGTAAGAATGTCTTAAGTGGTACCGGACTGCCTGGAAAATTGGCTGACTGTGCGAATAACGACCCTACTTTTTGTGAGCTGTATCTTGTGGAGGGTGACTCTGCAGGTGGATCTGCAAAACAGGGTAGAGATAGAAACTTTCAGGCTATTCTACCACTTAGGGGTAAAATTCTTAATGTAGAGAAAGCTCAGGAGCATAGAATCTATGAGAATGACGAGATCAAGAATATGATCACGGCATTAGGAGTAAGCTTTGGAACCGAAGAAGATGATAAGGCTTTGAATATGGAGAAGCTAAGATATCACAAGATCATAATCATGACGGATGCTGATGTTGACGGTAGTCACATTAGAACCTTGATATTAACATTCTTTTTTAGATACATGCATGCACTCATTGAAAAAGGGTATGTGTACATCGCATTGCCACCATTATACTTATTGAAGAAGGGTAAAGATGAACGTTATTGCTGGACAGAAGCAGAGCGTGAAGTCCTGATCAAGGAGATGGCCAAAGATGGTAAAGAAGAATCAGTAGGTATTCAGAGATACAAAGGTCTTGGAGAGATGAATCCTGAGCAATTGTGGTCAACTACAATGAACCCTGAAAGCAGAAGTTTGAAGAAAGTAACTATCGAGTCTGCTGCTGAGGCCGATCACTTATTTTCTATGTTAATGGGAGATGAGGTAGCACCTCGTAGAGAGTTTATCGAGAAGAATGCTAAATATGCTAGAGTAGATATCTAGTACATCAGTTGATACTTAAGGGTCACCTCTAACTGATTTTTATTAGTTGAGGTGACTTTTTTTATTTCCCAATAATTGGAAATGATAAAGAAATGTTAATTTAACAAGCAGTCAATTGCACTATTAAATTGGCAGTTTTGTTTAATTATTTTTAAACCCAACGAAACAATACCCAATGGTAATTCCTGAAAGACTTAAGAAGGAAATCGCTCAGAGTAATTATATCAGCCGTGATTTGAGCTGGTTAAAATTCAATGATCGTGTTTTAGATCAGGCTAAGGATGAGAAAAAGAGCCTAATCGAGCGAATTAAGTTTTTGGCAATAACAGGATCCAATTTAGATGAATTTTTCACCATTAGGGTGGGTAGTTTGTATAACTATCTCGATTATGGAAAGCAGCGTTTCGATTATTCAGGACTTCGTGAAGTGCCTTTCCGTCAGGTGTTATTATCAAAGGCCAAAGAGTTTTCTGATAAACAGCAGCATTTATTTCTAAAAGACCTTGCAGCGCAGTTTGAGGAAACTGGCTTTTCAATTACTCCATTTAAAAAACTTTTGCCTGAAGAGAAGGCTAAAGTCAATAAATACTTTGACTCTACAGTATATCCAATGCTGACCCCGATGGCTTATGACAGCTATCACACTTTTCCAATATTAAGTACCAATAGGTTGGTGCTGGGAGTGGTGACCAAAAGTGTTGAAGACGATAATAAGAAGCTAAATTTCATACAAATACCATCAAACATTCCGAGGTTTTATGAAGTAGAAAGAGATGATGTCGTGCATTTTATTGCCCTTGAAGATATTATAAAGAATAATGTACATCACCTCTTTAGAAATATTAAAATAGTATCAACAAGCCTGTTTAGAGTGACCAGAAATGGAGACTTTACTTTAGAAGAGAGTGATGATATCGAGGCTAACTTCTTGGAGGAACTTAAGCAAAAGCTTAAAACCAGAAGAACCGGTAGAGTGGTTAGGCTTGAGGTGGTGGGGCGACCAGACAGTTGGATGCTAAAGACTTTAAAAGAACGATGGGAACTGCAGGACGATAATATATTTAGGTATTCTAAGCGCAGCCTTTTAGATTTTACTGGCTTGTGGGAAATTGTCAGGCATAACGAGTTTAAGGACATGCTTACCGAGATGCCCTCTATGGTGCCTCCGTTAAGTTATCCTGAAATTGGAGAAGACAACATATTCGAAGTGCTGAAGGAGCGGGATGTGCTACTTCATCATCCTTATAATAGTATAGAGCCGGTTCTTGAATTGCTTGAAAAGGCAGCTAATGACCCTGGAGTTCTTGCTATTAAAATCACTATTTATAGGCTTGCCAGGGATTCCAGAGTTACAGCTGCATTGCTTAAAGCTGCTGAAAATGGCAAGCACGTAGCGGTACTTTTTGAAGTAAAAGCCCGTTTCGATGAAGAGAATAACCTGCGTGAAGCTCAGAGGCTTCAAAAAGCTGGATGTTTTGTGATTTATGGTATCAGTAGCTTTAAAACTCATACTAAACTTCTTTTGATTGTAAGGAAGGAAGGAGAGAAGGTAACCCGATATGTCCATCTGTCTAGTGGTAACTATAATGAGTCTACTTCTAAGCTTTACACTGATCTGGGCTTATTGACCACTGACGATGAGTATGCTCATGATATTTCAGACTTTTTTAATGTAATTACAGGTCACTCGATGCCGAGTGTTTATAAAAACCTGATTACAGCGCCTAAGGATATGCGTCAGCAGTTAGTTGAGCTGATCAGAAAAGAGGCGGAAAATGCTAAAAAGGGTATAGCTTCAGGTATTGTTATAAAGGTGAACTCATTGCAGGATAAAGAGAGTATAGATGAGCTTTATGCAGCCTCTCAGGCTGGTGTTCCCATTAAACTCATTGTTAGAGGTATGTGCTGCTTACGGCCGGGTAGAGTGGGGTTGAGTGAAAATATTGAAGTAATTTCGATAGTTGGTCACTTCCTGGAGCATTCAAGAATCTATTATTTCCATAATGGCGGTAATGAGATTGTATATACAGGTAGTGCAGATATGATGGTCCGTAGTTTCGAGCGTAGACTTGAATCATTATTTATGATTAATGATGACTTGATACAGCGACAGGTTAAGAATATTCTTCAAAATAACTTACTAGATAATGTCAACTGCTATGTAATGCAGGAGGATGGAAGCTACCTGAAACGACATGCCAATGGAGATGCACCTCATGATATTCACAAGGAGTTTTTTAATGTGCACAAGGATAATCTACTTGATCTTGACCTTACATTGAAACTCAACAAAGTTAGTCATTTAAAGACCCTAACAGAGGTTGAAGATCCCGTAGAAGCATTAGTTATAGATAAAGAAACTGAGGCCTAGTACTGTTGTCATTTAGAATCTTATTTTCTAAATTGTTTCATGTACTACCTTGTATATGGAAGTAATGCACACCATCCTATGGATGAAGTAGAATTAATGAAGCTACTTCATCAGGCTAGAATTAAGAATAAGGAAAATGGTATTACAGGGTTATTAATATATTCCGAAAGCAAATTTATTCAGGTACTTGAAGGGGAAAAGGAAGCTGTCCTTAATTTGTTTCATCAGATACGAGAAGATGCAAGGCATCATAAAGTATCTATAATTATTGAAGGAAATCTAATTACTCGCAATTA
>NZ_SMLV01000020.1 GCF_009711525.1 Fulvivirga lutimaris | reverse complement strand
AATCGAGTCATAGAGTTTGTGGATAAACTGGGAAGAACTATTCTCAAAAGAGTTCAGGCCGTTGATAGCCCTAATTTAACGACATATAATATTGGTGAATGGGCAGACACCTATTATGTGTATGATGATTATGGCAACCTGAGATATGTCTTACCGCCAGCACTGGTAGAGACATTGGGAGTAATAAGTGCTCCACTGACCATAAGTATGGATCATTTAAACACCTGGGCCTTTCAGTACAAATATGATGGCAGGAACAGGATGATAGAAAAGCGAGTTCCGGGAGCTGATTCAGATTGG
>NZ_SMLV01000279.1 GCF_009711525.1 Fulvivirga lutimaris | reverse complement strand
AACAAAAAGTATTGAATATATCCATTATTATCATTTTGGCTATAGTATTTGTTTTAGGAATAGTTCTTTTGTATTTGTTGATTATGAAGCGTAAAACCAACGCTGCTCTTAAAACCAAGGCGGTAGAATTACAAAACGCCAATGTGCTCAAGAATAAAATGTTGTCGATTGTATCTCATGACATTAAAGCACCATTAAACAACTTGCACGCTTTAATAAACCTTGTTAAATCTGGTCAAATAACGGAAGCAGAATTTCAGAAATGGATAGCTGATTTATCAGGCCAGGTGAGTATAACAAGGGATTTTTTAAATGGGCTTTTGTATTGGGCTAAATATCAAATGAGTCATGATTTGGTCAAAACGGAGGTTGTTGAATTAAAACCTCTGGTAGCCAGTGTTGTTGAAATACTGTTACCTCAAATTGAAGAAAAGGGTATAATAGTCAATAACCTTTCGCAAGTTGAAATAGCTGTTAAGGCGGATAGAGAAGTAATAGTTTTAGTTCTTAAGAATTTATTGTCGAACGCGATAAAATTTTCTCATAGAAATGGAAAAATCGAAGTTAAGTCTGTTATCAAAGAAAGTAAGGCCGAAGTAATTATTAAGGATAATGGTGTAGGTATAGAAGATAATAAGTTGGATAAGCTATTTGATTTTGAATCTCCATATACGACAAAGGGAACATCGGGAGAAGTAGGAACGGGGCTTGGGTTAGCGTTCTGTAAAGAGTTTATAGAACTTAATGGAGGCCAAATTTGGGTAGATAGTAAGCTTAATGAAGGCACTACTTTTCACGTTTCAATACCTTTATCAGATTAAAAACTTTATTAGATGCTTACGATTAAACCTTTTGAGAGCGCTCCACCTCTTTCAGATTCTCAATCTTCTTATTTCTTAAGAATCCATTGATATCTTCGAAATGTTCTTTTACTCTTTTGTTGCCAAATTCAAACACCTTGGTAGCCAAGCCATCAAGGAAATCTCTATCGTGAGAAACAAGAATGATGGTGCCTTCAAATGATTTTAGTGCATCTTTTAAAATGTCTTTGGTTTTGATATCCAAATGGTTTGTAGGCTCATCGAGAATTAGCAAGTTGACAGGTTGAAGTAATAGTTTGATCATTGCCAATCTCGTACGCTCACCTCCTGATAGTACCTTAACTTTCTTCTCTATGGTATCGCCACCAAACATAAATGCTCCTAAAAGGTCTTTGATCTTAGTACGCACATCGCCATGAGCGATTTCATCTACTGTTTGAAATACGGTCAGATTCTCATCAAGTAATGAGGCTTGATTTTGAGCGAAATAACCGATCAGGCTATTATGGCCAACTTGCAGTTTCCCTTCAAAATCGATCTCACCCATTATAGCCTTTACTAGTGTAGACTTACCTTCACCATTCTTACCTACAAAGGCTATTTTCTCCCCTTTTTCAATAGTAAAAGACACATCTTGAAATACAGTGTGATCACCATATTTCTTGCTTAAGCCGTCAGTGATAACAGGATAATTTCCTGAGCGCGGAGCTGGAGGGAATTTGATGTTTAACGCTGAGGTATCTACTTCATCAACTTCTACAATTTCCATTTTCTCCAGCATTTTCACTCTTGATTGCACCTGTAGGGTCTTGGAATAGGTGCCTTTAAAACGATCGATGAATTGCTGAATATCTGCAATCTGCTTAGCCTGATCATCAAATTGCTTTTGTTGCTGTTCTCTACGCTCTTTTCTTAGTTCAAGATAATGACTATAGTTGGTTTTATAGTCATAGATTTTACCTGTAGTTATTTCTATGGTCCTGTTAGTCAGGTTATCAACAAAAGTCTTATCGTGACTAATTACAATAACGGCTTTGGCGCTATTTTTAAGAAAATCTTCAAGCCACTGAACCGACTCAATATCAAGGTGATTGGTAGGCTCATCCAATAATATAAGATCAGGGTTCTGAAGAAGAATTTTAGCCAATTCAATACGCATTCTCCAGCCACCACTAAATTCGCCAGTAGGTCGACTGAAGTCCTTTCTTACAAAACCTAAACCCAATAATGTTTTTTCTATTTCAGCGTCAAAGTTAATTTCTTCTATGCTGTAGTACTTCTCACTAAGCTCTGACACCTCTTCAATAATTTTGCTGTAGGCATCAGATTCATAATCTGTTCGCGTTTCCAGTTGGTGGTTAAGCTCCTCCATTCTGTTTTTCATCCACAGAATTTTAGAAAATGCTTTTGACGTTTCTTCAAAGACAGTGCAGTTATCTTCAGTTAACAAATGTTGTGGTAGATATGAAATAACGGCATCACTGGGTGCAGATATTTTACCTTGTGTTGGCTTGTTTTCCCCTGCTATTATTTTAAGCAAAGTGGATTTACCAGCCCCATTTTTACCCATAAGGGCAATACGGTCATTTTCATTCACATTAAAAGTGATGTTACTAAATAGAGTAGTACCACTAAACTCAACACCTACTGCGTCAACTGAAATCATAATTATTCGAATTTGGCCGCAAAGGTATCAGAGATTAGAATTAAAAAGGGGTTTGATTATAAATTAGTTTTATTGACAGGCTGATTCTAATTTAAATTATTGAAGCACTTAATGGAAGATTATTATCTTCAAACTATGAAGCCAGCCACCCTAGCCGAACTTAAGAAAGAACTGAAAGTACGAAGCCCAGAAGAGCTACTGCAAATCTGCCTTCGACTTGGGCGGTTCAAAAAGGATAATAAGGAGCTACTCTCTTACCTCTTATTTGATGCTCAGGACGAACAGGGCTATGTAGAGGCTATCAAATATCACATTGATGACTCTATGGAAGAGATTAATACATCGCACATTTACTACGCGAAAAAAGGGCTTCAGAAAATATTGAGAGGATTGAATAAATACATCCGGTACTCTGGCAATAAACAAACCGAAGTTGAAGTTCTGATTCACTTCTGTGAAGCGATAAAGGAGTCGCCTATTGAGGTTAATAGAAGTAATGTAATCGCTAATCTTTATGATCGGCAGGTTAATAAAATACATAAAGCCTTGGCCAAACTTCATGAAGATGTCCAGGCTGATTATCAGCTTCAGATTAGTGAATTGTAAAGAAGTATTTAAATTTGATTGTTGGTAACAAAGACGGCCTCCAGGCGTTTTTTAAGTATCAGATTCAGAATCACCATGGTAAAAAAGAAGAAACCGGATAACATAGTTTATAATGTAGACGAGGAGAAATATGATGCAGCGCTCAAACCTTATGGTACTAATATAGGCGCACCATCAATTCATACCGGACACACTATAGCCTGGAAAAACAGAAATTTAGATAAGGTTAATAAGCAATTTGGGGCGCGCTATGAAGAGATAAAAGCTCAGTATGAAGCTATGATGGAGCAATTTGAATATAATGAGCTCGTCTATGGTGCTAAGTTTAATTTTGAACCTATAGTAGGTTACACTTACCATATGTATAAAGACAAACATCAGGAGCTATTTTTATCAGTAATAGCTCCCCATGAATGTGATTTTGATTTCGTTGGGTCTTTTAAATTAAATGCAGATTTGATGTGGGAGAAGGTAGGGTAAAGCTACTCTTGCTTCCAAAAGATGATTCCTCCAGCCTGCTTTCCCATATCAACAGAAGCTACTTTAGCCGCCTTTTTTAGGTCAATAACGTCCATTGTTCCAGGCTCGCCACCTATACCCTCAACAGAGATGAAAGCATACTTACTGTCTGACGAGATGGTTACACCATGAGACACCTTACGGGTATTTTTAACCCTTGCTAATTCTTTGTTTTTAGACAAATCCCACACACCAGTTTCACCACTGCCTTTATAAGTGGCTACCAGATATTTACCGTCAGGAGAAATGTCAACATTATAAGGCGCTTTGCCGGTTTTTAACCGGTTGGTTATTTCCCATTTGTCAAGGTCTACTTCCAAAATCTCATCTGAGCCATTGCCTGCTACATAGACCTTGTTGTTGGTAGGGTGGGGTATAACCCAAGTAGGTTTAACCTTACTATGAAACATCTTTTCATGATTCATACTGCCATGGTTCATTTTTGAATGATCCATTTGACCATGATTCATCTTGCTGTGATCCATACCAGCCATACCACCCGTGCTGGCCATTTCCCCCATTTCTTTCTTTTCTTCACCATCTAGTTTTAGTACACGGTCTACCTTGAGTCTTAGGGTATTAATTTCAAATAACTCGCCTGACATCATACCTACTGAATAATGATGCATGCCGTCCGGAGAAATTCTGGAGCCATGAGGCATAACCCCAGTCTCGATGCGCTGCACTTCTATCATTTCTTCAGGATCCACTACAGACACCGTGCTAGGCACCATGTCACCATGTAGATTGAAGTTAACGCAATACAATAAACCCGTAGCTTCTGATATCTGTAATGATGCTGGGAATAAGCCTAATTCAACTGTCCCAACAACTTCATTGGTTTCTGTAGAATATTTATATAATGTGCCATATGGGTTGCCATGTGCCAGTGATAAATACCAATATTTACCATCTGGGCTCACATTGATACCATGTGGGCCTTCTATTTCAGCAGGCCAAACACCAACAGGAATTGTCTTTTCAACAACTGCCTCTTTGCCATCAAATTTAATCAGCGCCACTTCATCTTCCGATTCTGCAGTAACATAGATATAGTAATTCTGCCCAACACAAATTGAGCTTAAGCTGACTAAAAATATTAAGAGTAAACTTCTCATAATTACTTAGTTTGAACTTCTGCATTTTTAGGAACTACTGGCTCAAGCTTAGCTGACCATAAGCCACTGTTCCAATCAGAATAGAAAATATGGCCTTTGTATGGCTGTGCACCCCAGGTAAATGGAGCATTTTTTACATATCCATCAGGATCTTCAGGCACAATCCAGGCAATTTCTCTTCCCTGACGGTTAAGGTCGCCAAGTAGCTCACCACTTAAGTCAACAACTCTAACACCAGCATTGTAGAACGCTGCATACAAAATATCATCTTCAATCCAGTAGTTGTGCGACCCGGCAAATGGAACTTGAAACCAGGCTACTTCTTTTGGGTTATTTAAATCAGAGAAGTCGATAACATGAAGGTAGCCAGCTGCTCTGCCAGGTTTTCTTCCATCAGGATCAAGACCATAAGGGAATTCCTCATCTCCTAAAATCACATAAAATTTACCAGTCTTCTTATCCTTATAAGGGAATGCAGCATGGTTTGATCCACTAGGGTAAGCATAGCTTGCAAACTGCACAGGATTTGAAGGAGAACCACCAGCAATACCGTTTCCTACATCAACCAGTTGTACACCATCATCCCAGTTAGAAGAGTAAGCAATGCCATTGTCTATCCACACATCATGAATAGAATGTCCAGGAGTATCTAATTCAAACTCACCAACAATTTTCGGATTCTTAGGGTCTTCAATATTGATTGAATAGTATTTTCTGCCCGCACTTAAAGCATAAACATGCTTTTTGTAAATGAATACATTGTGCACACCGCCTGTTAAATTTTCAGAAAACTCGGAGATGATAGAAACATCTCTCGGGTTTTTAACATCAATAATTACCAGACCATTTTTTCTGTTAGAAGCACCTTCACGAGAAATGACACAAACGGTACCATCTTCAGAAACTTTAACATCATTCACGGTACGAGCATCAACTTTTACAGAGTCGATAAGTACTAAAGCAGCAGGGTTAGTTACATCCCAGAAGTATGCGGTGCCATCAGCTCCCCATGTTCCAGTTACTGCATAATCCTTACCATCTACGCCTTCCCATATCCATAAGTCAGAAGTATGTTTTGTATTCACAGAACCTCGGCCTACCTGCTCAATTTTTCTTGATACATTTCTTTTTGCCGCACTTACTGTTACTGAAGCTGCCGCTGGGCCACTTGTAGCATTAAGGACATACAGTCCTGGCTGATCAGCCACAAACTTACCTTCTTTGGTCATCATACCAGATGGAGCAGCAGACACATCATAAGACTCTCCTGAAAATGAGTAGTTGATAGGTGCATCAGTTACAACCTTACCATTTTTGTCTTTGGCAACGGCTTTCAATGTAAACACATCTCCAGACCTGCCTTCTGTCATATCCGTAGTTAATTCAATTTTGGCGATTGGATTTTCTATAATATTTAAATCCAGTTTGGTAGTTACACCATCTACAGAAGCCGTAATGGTTGATTTTCCTTCAGCTACAGCTATTACTTTATTGAATGGGGCTGGTTTTACTATCTTCTCGTTAGAAGAGGTAAGCTTTACTGTGATTTCAGGTCTTTCAAACCCCGCTTTATCATATACCTTGATATCTAAAGGGAAGGTAACGCCTGCATAAATTTTAGTGGGCACCTCGCCAATCTCAATTTTAGCCAGAGCTGCAGGTGCAATAGTTACTTTTATATTGGCGCGGAGCCTGCCACCATCTGGGTTTGGGCTTATCACCACTACCGAATATTCACCATGTTTAACCGCAGTGGCATATCCGGTGCTGTCTACTACAGAAAGTGCGCGCGCATCTCTTGAATAAAAAAGATATTCACGGCCTGATACTTTGTTTCCTTTGCTGTCTACAACAGCAGCCATTAGCTGCACAGACTCACCGATTTTCAGTGTGATGGGTTCAGTATTTACCTTGAGGGTTAAATCTTGTGCGAAAAGTGTCCCGCACATCAATAATGCGAGTGCTATTAATTTTAATTCTTTCATGATAGGTTTTAGGTTAAGGATCATGAATTTAATGAATAATTACCATTGATCAATAGCCTCTATTTTAAACTTGATGAGCGGTATCACTATAGATTACACTCAATATTTTAAGAAAAATGTAATCACCCAATTTTAGGGGTAAAAGGATGCTTTCTATTACAGCTGCTACAGCTAAAACCTTGTTATCAACCACTTGTATAAATAAAATAAACAAGTAGCTGCATTGCCGTTTATTTGCACCGAAATCGTTTTAAATAAAATATGAGAAAAGTAATTAGCGCTTTACTTCTAATAGTGATGGTAGTAGGGCAGGTAGCAGCGACTACAGGCCCTGAGGGCAAGATGTATAAATTTAAGGTAGATCTTACAGTAGTAAAAGATGATAGAGTACAGGTGGAGTTACAAGCACCTAAAATTGACAAAGATGAAATCATCTATTATATGCCTAAGATTATTCCTGGTACTTACAGCATAGCAGACTATGGCCGTTTTGTTATAGATCTTAAAGCTTTAGATAAAAAGGGCAGGGAGCTGGAAGTTGAAAGACTTGACGATAACAGCTGGAAAATTCTAGGGGCTAAGAAGCTCACAAAACTTACTTACTGGGTAGAAGATTCTTATGATTCTGATAAAGCAGGCCCAAATATTTTTCAACCAGCAGGGACTAATATAGAAGATGGTAAAAACTTCATCATCAATACGGCTGGATTCTTTGGCTATTTCGAAGGAATGAAGCAGATGCCAATTGATTTTGACATTGTAAAACCAGAGAACTTTTATGGTGGGACTGGATTGATTTCTAATAATGTATCTAACCTTAATGCCTCTTTAGAAAAGGAAAATACTGCAAGTGCTACAAAAAATATTGACAGCTATACTGTAGAGAATTATGATCGATTGATCGATTCTCCACTGATGTATTCGGAGGCGGATACCGCTATTATAAAAGTAGCCAATGCAGAAGTGTTGATCAGTTCTTACTCACCTAACAAGATGGTTTCTGCTAAAGATATAGCAGGAACGTTAAGTGAAATACTGACCGCTCAAAATCAGTATTTAGGTGGAAAATTACCAGTAGATAAATACGCCTTTGTATTTTACTTTACCGATCAGCCGGTAACATCATATGGTGCATTGGAGCATTCTTATTCATCAGTGTATTATATGCCAGAAAATAGAATAGTAGCTATGCAACAACAACTCAGAGACTTTGCTGCTCATGAGTTCTTTCATATAGTTACTCCATTAAATATCCACTCGGAAGAAATACATCACTTTGACTTCAATGACCCGAAAATGTCTAAGCATTTGTGGATGTACGAAGGGGTGACAGAATTCTTTGCGGGTAACATGCAGGTGAAGTACGACATTATAAGCAAAGAGCAATATCTTCAGGTGTTGAGCCAAAAAATGTCAATTGCTTCTCAGTTTTTAGATACTGTAGCATTTACAGATATCAGTAAATACACACTGGATAAATATTCTAATCAGTACTATAACGTGTATCAAAAGGGCGCCCTTATTGGGATGTCTCTTGATATTTTATTGCGCGACCTATCCCAAGGCGAGTACGGGGTACAGAATTTGATGGCAGACCTCGCTAAAGAGTATGGTAAAGATCAGGCATTTACTGATGACGAGCTGTTTGGTAAAATCACTGAATTGACTTATCCAGAAATTGGAGAGTTCTTGAATACTTATGTAGGAGGAGATGAGCCGTTGCCTTATAAAGAGATATATGAGAAAGTGGGTGTCAACTATTCACCTCAAGAGTTCTATAAAGCAGTTGATCTTGGTCTAACACAAGCTTCACTTGGCATTGATTCAGATTTGGGTGCTCTCTATATTAATAATAAAGACGCCCTTAATGAATTTGGTAAAGCTTTGGGCTTTGAGAATGGAGATATACTATTGCAAATCAATGGTGACGACATTCCTTCTTTAGGACCAGAACTGCCAAATTTTCTTGGCCAGAAACAACAGGAGCTTATAGTTGGTGAACCTTTTTCTTACACGGTAAAGCGAGGAGAGGAGGAAGTAACGCTGTCTAATGAAGTTATAGAAATTGATAAGGTAAGAATGCACGGATTGTCTTTCGATGAAGATGCCAGCCAAGAACAGATTAAGATTCGAAATAGTTGGCTAGAAGCTAAGTAATAGAATCAGAACTTATTAAAAAGCCTCTGCATAAACTGCAGGGGCTTTTTGCTTTTTAGTGTTCATAAACCTTCCGTTTATCAGGTTCTAACCTGATGTGTGTCATTCCTAATTTCTTTGGTCAATACTAAATTTATCTCAACAAAACGAAAGGAGTTAGTCATGAAAAATATAGTAATACTAGGAAGCAATTTTGCTGGTTTTACAGCAGTTCTTCGTTTGGCACGCAAACTGAAAAGAAAAAGGGATACGTATAAAATTACTGTCATCAGTCCTAGTGGTGATTTTCTTTATGTTCCTTCTTTAATCTGGGTTCCGTTTGGCAGAAGAAAAATTAATGATATTAAGTTTGACTTGAGACCAATTCTCAGAAAAAATAAGGTCGATTTTATTCAGCAGGCCGCAGAGCGTGTTGATCCTGATAATAATCTGGTTTACCTACCTGACAACAAAACCGTAAAGTATGATTATCTGGTGGTAGCAACTGGCGTTAAAATGAATTTTGATATCATAGATGGGCTAAAACCAGAGGATAACAAAATTCAGAACATCGTCATTCCAAAACTGGCCAACAAGACACTAAATGCATTTGAAGAATTGGTGAAAGACCCCGGTCCTGTTATTGTTGGTGCTACTCAGAGTGCCAGCTGCATGGGTGCTGCTTATGAGTACCTTTTCAATATGGACAAAGAGTTGAGAACAAGAAAGGTGCGCGACAAAGTAACCCTTTACTGGATAACACCGGAACCATACCTCGGCAATTTTGGAATTGACGGAATGCCTGGTGGAGAAGGCATGCTCAAAATGTTTATGAAACTATACAACATCAAATGGATAGTTGATGCAAGTATAGAGACCATTGAGGAGGATAAGATCATTTTGAAAAATGGTGAAGTACTACCTTATAAGATGGCCATGCTCATGCCTCCATTTGAGGGCGCAGATGTTATGAAGGCAAGTCCTAAGCTGGTAGATGCAAAAGGTTTTGTAGAAACTAATGCAGCTTACCAAAGCATTTATTATGACAATGTTTTTGCAGCCGGTTTGGCAGTAAAAGTTGCTCCTCCTTTTGAGATTAAAAACACTCCTTTCGGTGTGCCAAAAACAGGGTATCCAAGCGATGTTACCGGCAAGATAGTAGCCGAGAATATTTACAGACTCATAACTGGTAAAAAGAAACTAGTCGAAAAAGAGTGGGGAAGAATACCAGCACTTTGTGTTATGGATGCAGGAAGAAAAGAAGTTTATCTTGTTGCAAACCACTTGTTTAAACCAAGACAGTTTGCCATTATGTTGCCCAATATCTTTAACGACTTCGGTAAAGTTTTGCTAGAGAAATACTTCCTCTGGAAAAACAGACATGGATATGCATGGCTACCCTGATTGGCACATGGTTGAAAAAAGAAAGGC
>NZ_SMLV01000316.1 GCF_009711525.1 Fulvivirga lutimaris | reverse complement strand
ACCTGTACTGTTTAAAACACTCTGTGCTAAACCTCCCAAACAATCGATATAAAATCTCTTCATTTCGTCAACGGGCATGTCCTTTGTCCATAGATCTATGCGCATTGTGTTTTTTTGGTTGTGATCCCAAAGCGAAATACTTATAGACTTTGTTTCCTCTGGTTGGTCGTCTCCTTTTTCTGTGGCATTCCATGATATAGTTTCTGGAATGTTTTCATCATCTAATTCTACCGTGAAATTGATTTCGGATTTTTTCATTGATTGCTTATGAATGTAAAATATCGAATACGTTATGTATTCAGTGAATTTATTTGTTTATAATTAGTTTATAGTCATTTCAGGTATATCGCCTTCTACTATTAGCTTGCCTTCAGTTGCTGCTTTGATATCCTCAACACTAACTCCTGGTGCTCTTTCTAATAATCGGAAACCACCTTCAGGAAGTATGTCTAATACAGCCATATCTGTGACTATTTTTTTCACGCACTTTATACCTGTAATAGGGAGGGAGCAAGATTTTAATAACTTTGAGGCCCCCGACTTACTGCAATGCTGCATGGCTACAATGATATTTTCAGCAGAAGCAACCAAGTCCATGGCACCACCCATACCTTTAACCATTTTGCCAGGTATTTTCCAATTGGCGATATCACCGTTTTCAGAGACTTCCATAGCACCAAGAATGGTTAAATCAACATGACCACCTCTGATCATGGCAAAACTCTCAGCAGAATTAAACAGAACTGAACCAGGCATCATACTTACTGTTTGTTTACCAGCATTAATAAGGTCTGCATCCACATCTTCATCATAAGGGAAAGGACCAATACCTAAAAGACCGTTTTCAGATTGTAAAACCACATCTATATTGTCGGGTATGTAGTTCGCCACCAAAGTGGGAATGCCAATACCCAGGTTGATATACCATCCGCCTCTTACTTCTTGAGCTATTCTTTTTGCAATTCCTATTTTATCAAGCATGACTTAATTGGTTTTGAAAATTATCTATTGGTTACAGTGCGCTGTTCAATCCTCTTCTCGTAATTCTTACCCTCAAATATCCTTTGAACATATATGCCTGGGGTGTGAATCTCGTTAGGATCCAATGTTCCAAGTGGAACGAGCTCTTCAACTTCTGCAATTGTAATTTTGCCTGCAGTTGCCATCATAGGATTGAAATTACGTGCAGTTCCTTTGAAAACTAAATTGCCAGCCGAATCACCCTTCCAAGCCTTAACAAGTGCAAAGTCTGCTTGTAACCAAGATTCCATTAAATATTTTTTTCCATCAAACTCGCGCACTTCTTTGCCTTCAGCTACTTCTGTTCCATAACCGGCAGGAGTGAAGAAAGCAGGAATGCCAGCACCACCTGCTCTAACTCGTTCGGCCAGAGTGCCTTGTGGTATGAGGTCAACTTCCAATTCACCTGCAAGAAGTTGCCTTTCAAATTCGGCATTTTCGCCTACATAAGATGAGATCATCTTTTTCACTTGTCTGGTCTTAAGCATTAGGCCAATACCAAAATCATCTACTCCGGCATTGTTAGATATACATGTCAATCCTTTAACACCAGTTTTTAATAGTGCGCTGATACAGTTTTCAGGTATTCCACATAATCCGAAGCCACCTAACATGAGTATGGCATTGTCCGGAATGTCTTTAACTGCTTCATCGGCATCCTTTACAACTTTGTTAATCATAGGCTTAAGTATTTAAAATTTTAAGGCTTTCTTTTTTGTCAATTGCAAGCTGAGACTTAAGAGCATCTATATCAGCAAATTTCTGCTCAGCTCTTATTCTCTTAACAAACAAAATCTTAAGGTTTTCGCCATAGATATCGTTTACGAAGTCAAATATATGAACTTCTATGCTTTTGACTTTACCATTTACGGTTGGTCTATAACCAATATTGAGCATTCCGTTAAAAGTAGTTCTATTTGACACTACTTTTACAGCATATGCACCATCAGCTGGAATAAGCTTATGACGCATTTCTATTTCGAGGTTAGCTGTTGGGAAACCGATAATTCGACCAATTTTCTCACCTTTGATTACACGCCCAATCATTGAATATTCAGAGCCTAATAGATCATTGGCCAGGTCAACTTCACCTTGAAGTAGCGAGTTTCTAATTTTAGTTGAACTAACACCAACGTGATCCACTTCCTGCTTTGGTATTTCTTCAACTTCAAAACCATAGTTAACTGAATTTGCCTTTAGCTGTTCAAATCTGCCCTCGCGGTTGTTTCCGAACCTGTGATCATAGCCAATCACCAGTTTCTTAGTATTAATGGTCTGGATTAGTACTTTCTGAATGAACTGCTCTGATGTGAGCTGTGAAAATTCCTTTGTAAAAGGAATTCTTAGTAAATGATCAATTCCTTGATCTCGTAATAGATCAGCTTTCTCTTCGAATGTGTTCAATAACCTTAATTCTGTGTCATCAGGATATAAGACTAACCTGGGATGAGGCCAATAGGTGATAAGGACACTTTCTCCATTATTGGCTTTTGCCACTTCATTTACACGCTTTAATATTTGTTGATGCCCCACATGAACACCATCAAACGTGCCGCTGGTAACTACTGCGAAGTCTAGTGGTTTGAAATCCTCAAGTCTGTGATAGATATTCATTTTTTAGTCAATTCTTCTATTGTCTCGGCATCATCAACATTAAAATCACCAATTCTGGTTCTTCTTAACGATGATAAGTAGGCTCCAACTCCGAGTATCTCTCCAAAATCTCTTGCCAGACTTCTTATATATGTTCCTTTTGAACAAACTATTTTAAATGCTACAACTGGCAAATTAACCTCTGTTAATTCAAATTCCTTAACCTCAACTTCTCTTGATTTAAGCTTAACTTCCTCACCGTTTCTAGCTCCTTTATAGGCTCTTTTTCCATCAACTTTAATAGCTGAAAAAATGGGAGGGATCTGATCGATTATCCCTGTTAGGGATTCAGAGGCTTTTATTAAGTCGTCTTGTTTTATATGACTGAAGTCTTTTATGTTTTCAACTTCAGTTTCCAAGTCATATGATGGTGTAGTAGCCCCAATTGTGAAGGTTCCAGTGTATTCTTTTTCCTGAGCCTGATATGTTTCTATTTGTTTAGTCTTTTTACCTGTGCATAATATCAACAAGCCAGTAGCCAAAGGATCTAGTGTCCCCGCATGGCCTATTTTTTTGACTTTTAAGTGATAGCGCAACTTTTTTACAATATCAAATGACGTCCAGTTTAAGGGCTTATCAACTAATATAACTGTTCCAGGATCTTGGGGTGCTGCATTTGGATCCATTATAGCAGAGCATTTATGAAAACAATTCCCGCGACTATAAAACAGTAATATGCAAAATAGATCAGTTTGCCTTTTTTGACAATATTGATCATCCAGGTGCAAGCCAAAAGTCCTGAAACAAAGGCAGCTGCAAATCCTATTATTAGTACAAAAGTATCAATTCCAGCTGCTGACTCAGGAGCTTTCACAAAATCCAACACTTTTAAAAGTGTTGCTCCTAAAATAGGAGGGAGCACCATAAGGAAGGAAAACCTTGCCGCTTTGGATCTTTCTACACCTAACATAAGTGCTGTAGATATTGTGGATCCTGACCTGGAAATACCCGGCAAAATAGCTATTGTCTGAGCTAATCCAATAATGATGGCCTTACCAAAAGATACCTTTCCATCTTTGGGCTTTGCGTAGTAAGTAAGCAATAGTAAGAACCCTGTAATGGCAAGCATTGAGGCTACAAATATGATATTTCCATTGAACATAGCTTCAATTTTATCCTCAAAAAGAACTCCAACTACTCCAACGGGAATCATAGATAGAGCAATTTTTGTAACGAATTGAGTTTCCTCATTCCATTTAAACTTTAAAAGCCCTAGGATCAGCTCTAGGATATCTTTTCTGAAGACTACTATTGTACTTAATGCTGTAGCACCATGCACAATAATTGCAAATAGCAAGTTGTTACTTCCTTTGACTCCGAGTAGGTAGGATCCGATTTCAAGGTGGCCGCTGCTACTAACAGGTAAAAACTCAGTCAGTCCTTGTATTATACCAAGGATAAGAGCCTCAAGGTAATTCATTAATTACTTTTTAGGATTGTAAAGAATGGCGCCAATTTCAATCAGAAAACCACAGAAAACCACCAAAGGCCCTAATGTGAGACCAAGGAAGCCAAAGCCAAAGGGCTCAGGGTCAGAACTCATAATAACAAAACCGACTATAATTACCGCCAAACCAGCGAGCATAATAGTGTAGTTCTTTTTGCCAAAAGGCATGTTTTTGTTCTCCATAGTTAATATAATTCGTCTAATGACAATTTTAGATATTTGCGTATAGCACGGTAAGTACTTGCAAAACCAATTAATGCACCTATTAAAAGTAAGGATACAAAAAGGATAAATATCTTATCCATTTCCTGTAATGCGGACAAGTCGTCTATTTTATTGTTGGCAAACCTCAAAAGTCCATATAGTCCGGCAGATGCAAATATGCCAGCTAAAACACCATAGTATAAAGATCTAGCCAGAAATGGTTTTTGGATGAATCCTGATTTAGCACCTACCAGTTGCATACTTCTTATTAAGAAGCGCTGTGAGAAAAGTGCTAGTTTAATGGTATTGTTTATTAAAATGATAACTACCAATAATAGAATTAGCGCAAATCCTGCCAGTACCAGGCTAATCTTGGTAACATTTTGATTTATGGAGTCTACAAGGCTTTCCATATACTCAACCTCAAATACACCACTTAACGTTTCTAATTCAGCCTTAATTTGCTTTAGGTTTTCAGCATCCTGATACTCCTGTGCAATATTAATGATGAAAGCATCGCGTAATGGGTTTTCCCCAAGAAACTTAGTAAAGTCTTCTCCAGTTTCTTCAATGAATTGCTTTTCGGCCTCTTCTTTAGATACAAAGCTAATTTGAAGCTCTTCTCCAGCTTTAGCTACAAAAGGTTTTGCAGAAATTGATTTTTGAACTTGGATTCTTTGATTGCTTGTGATCTCCTTATTGAGGTAAACCTGTACTTCAATATTATCCTTGATAATCTCAGTAAGCTTATTGGTGTGGAGCAGAAGTAGCCCAAAAAGACCAATAACGAATAGGGATAAGGCAATACTAAAAACTACACTAACGGAAGGGTAGCTTCCTAATTTCTTTTTCTTTCTTGATCTGGTTTCTTTATCCACGCCTTCTTTTTAGTGATTCAAAAATAAGTAAATTATTCTTTCCCGTAGTGTTAATAAAGCGTAAAAAAAAGACCCCTGATTGAAAGGCGGATCAAACAGGGGTCATACTCGGTATATATAAAAGTTACTCTTTTATATCAATCCTAACTTGTTCCAGCTTATTCAGCAATGCGGCATCTTTAACTTCACTCAATGGAGTTATTTCTGATTGCGTTTTACTTAAGCCATAATAGCTTTCTTTATAATATAAGTATAAAGTTTTCCCCTTTGAAGTGTTGAATTCTAGTATTTCATAAAGGCCTTTATCAAAAGCTCCATAAAGAAATAGTCTTCCATCTTTTAATTGGTAGTGGAAAGAGTACTTCTTTTTACTATTATCAATTTCAACATCTATGGCTGGATTGCTGGTTTCACTTTTCTTATTTAAAACAGCCTCCGGTACGTCTAAATCTTCATCACCTTCTTCAGAAAGGTCAAGAGGCTCTACTAATTGAGGTTTATTAATTTCAACCTCTTCTTTTTTAGCAGGTTTGCGACTAGTAATACGTGTAGGTTCTTCATTTACTTGAGACTCTTCGGCCATTGTATTAGAAGATTCTTCAGATGCCACTTGCTCTATTTCTGGTTGTTCCGTAATGAGATTATTAACATCTTCCACCACTTCTTTTGGGGCTACTTCAATAGTCTCAGTTGACGGCTGATTAAAATAATAAGCAAGCCCAGCTACAAGGGCAACAGCTCCAACCACAGCAACTTTAGAAATAATGCTTCCTGTATAGCCACCACCAACAGCCACATTATCAAGGCGAGCCTTAAGCTCTGCTATCCGTGCATTTTTAAGCCCTTCAATTACGTCTTGCTGAAAATCAAATTCTTTTTTCATTGCAGGATCGCTGCTTACAAGGTTCAAAAAATCCTGCTTTTCAACCTCAGTCATCGCGCCTTCGAAGTAGGAATTTATTAAATCGTTATTGCTCATATTCTTTAATCAAGAAAGTCATGCTCACTATATTGAGACTTGACTAGTTCATCTAATTTTTGTTTGCACTTATATTTCTTTGTCTTAGCAGTATTAGTATTTGCAAAACCTAATTTATCTGCAATATCCTGCATTGACAACCCATCGAAATAGTAGTACATCAATACTTTTTTACATGTATCGCCCATTTGGCTAATACACTTATTTATCAACTTTGCTCTTTCTTCTTTATCATGCTGAGGCAATTCTACAGAATCCTTTTCCTCACTAGATAAGCGTTTTTTTCGCTCAAGCTCCTTTCTCCAAAGGTTTTGACAAATACTATATATGTAAGTGCTGATCTTAGATGTCAATACTAAATTGCCACTCACAGCCTTTTGCCAAAACACGACTAAAGCATCCTGATAGATATCTTTAGCTTCTTGCTCTGTCCCACTATTGGAGATGACCATCTTAGTCATCATCCTATAATACTTTTGATAAAGTAGCTCAAGTGCCTTTTCGTCTCCCTTGCATATTTTATCAAAAATCTCATTTTCTTTCATGGAGCTCTTGGTTTTATACAATCGGAAATACTTTGGTAACCAACTTGCTTACAACAAAAGTTGAATATTTAGATGAGTGACCTAAATATGGGTTAAATGGTGCTATGTGCCTATTTACTCGTATTTCAGCCATTCCTGTGTTCTGTAAAATATTCCCCAATAACCTCTAATCATCAATTTGTTGTCTTCAACCCAAATCTTGCATTTGTATATTTTTCCTTCATCTGGCTTTAGTACAGTTCCACCGGTGTATTCATCGCCAGATTTTGACAAACCTTTGATGATTTCCATGCCTATAACTTTTTGATTAAAGCGCTCGTCATTTTCCGGGCATTTATCACATACTGGGTCTGGATCTTGATTCTTGTTCCTGAAAAGTTTAACTATTTGGCCATAGTATAAACCATCTTTTTTGTAAATCTCAACAACTGATTTGGCTTCGCCAGTTTCATCGTCAATGGTTTTCCACTTACCTAAAATGTCCTGTGCCTGAACGGAATATGAACAGACGATAAAAAAGAATAATAATAATGTTCTGATGATTTTCATTAAGATTTTTTTAGCAACTGATAAATATATTCAATTACTGACTAACTAAAAAAGTTGATGTCAGTGTATCGATCGGTAAGAGCCTTTTAAAGCCTACCTCAGGGTAAATAAAAAGGGGAATTGTTTCCAATTCCCCTTTTTACTAAGTCAAGTTATTTTATTTAGCTTCTTCGGCCATCATTTCTTCTGTTACTTCAACAGTAGTAGCATTATCTTCAGTAGAGGTTTCATCGTTAATATGAATCTCTATTGGAGTAATATTAGATTCAGGTTCGCCATGAGATTTACCACCGTATATTTCACCTAATATTGGTGCGATAACAAGACCGATCAAACAAGTAAGTTTAATTAGAATGTTCATTGATGGCCCTGAGGTATCCTTGAAAGGATCACCTACTGTGTCGCCAGTTACTGCTGCTTTATGAGCTTCAGAACCTTTATAAGTCATTTCTCCATTGATCATTACGCCAGCTTCAAATGACTTTTTAGCGTTATCCCATGCACCACCTGCATTATTTTGAAAGATAGCCCAAACAACACCAGAAACTGCAACACCGGCCATATAGCTACCTAAAGCTTCAGGCCCCATTACAAAACCAATTATGATAGGAGTTATAATTGTTAATGCGCCAGGAAGCATCATTTCTTTCAGAGCCGCTTTGGTTGAAATTTCAACACACTTACCATGCTCTGGTTTGCCTGTACCTTCCATGATCCCTGGTATTTCTCTAAACTGTCTTCTTACTTCATTCACCATTTCCATGGCTGCTTTACCAACAGACTGCATAGCTAATGCTGAGAATACAACAGGTATCATACCTCCAATGAACAAGGCAGCTAGTACATCTGCTTTAAATATGTTGATTCCGTCAATTCCAGTAAAAGTCACATAAGCAGCAAATAGCGCAAGAGCTGTTAATGCTGCAGAAGCAATAGCAAACCCTTTACCAACAGCAGCAGTAGTGTTACCCACAGAGTCTAAGATGTCAGTTCTTTCTCTAACCTCTTTAGGAAGCTCACTCATTTCAGCAATACCACCCGCGTTATCGGCAATAGGACCAAAAGCATCAATTGCTAATTGCATGGCAGTAGTTGCCATCATAGCAGAAGCAGCAATGGCAACGCCATAGAATCCTGCAAGTTCATAAGAACCCCAAATAGCAACTGCAAATAATAAAACTGAAGAGAATGTAGATATCATACCAGTTGCCAAACCAGCAATAATATTAGTTCCAGCACCAGTTGAAGAGTTTTGAACAATATTAAGTACAGGTTTTTTACCAAGACCAGTATAGTATTCAGTAAATGCGCTGATTAACCCACCAACTGCGAGGCCTATTAAAGTAGCATAGAAAACATTGATATTAGCTATTTCCTTGATGCCTTCACCAAAAAATTTCATGCTGATTACTTCAGGCAGCATCAAGTCAATTAACAAATATGTAGAAATAGCAGTAAGACCTATCGAAACCCAGTTGCCTAAGTTTAATGCCTTTTGCACTTCAGCTTCTTTTGCATTATTATCTTTTATTTTGATAAAGAATGTTCCAATAATAGAAGCTATAATTCCAACACCAGCAATAACAATAGGAAGAAGGATAGGACCCATTCCGTTAAATGCATCTGTGAATTGTGTTCCAGAAGCTTCAGACATATCTTTGATGATATAGTTTCCTAATACCATAGAAGCCAAAACTGTAGCAACATACGATCCGAACAAGTCAGCTCCCATACCTGCAACATCACCAACGTTATCACCAACATTATCAGCAATGGTGGCTGGGTTACGAGGATCATCTTCTGGAATGCCAGCTTCAACTTTACCAACTAGGTCAGCACCAACATCAGCAGCTTTTGTATAAATACCACCGCCAACACGAGCAAAAAGCGCTATTGATTCAGCTCCTAGTGAGAAACCAGCTAATGATTCCAGAACCATAGTCATATTATCATAAAATGAGCCTGACTGACTCATGAACTGGCTTAAAAATAATAGGAAGAATAAACTCAACCCTAATACTGCGAGTCCGGCAACTCCAAGTCCCATAACCGTTCCTCCAGTAAATGATACTTTTAAAGCTTGTGGAAGACTAGTTCGAGCGGCTTGTGTTGTTCTAACATTAGACTCAGTTGCAATACGCATTCCTATATTTCCGGCAAGCGCAGAGAATATAGCACCGAAAATAAAAGCTGGAATGATCATCCAGGAAGTGGTAGCAACTACCATTGAAATCCCGAAAAGGGCAATTGAAGCAATAATTACAAATACAAAAAGCAATTTGTACTCAGCATTTAGAAAGGCCAAGGCACCTTCTTTGATACTGGTTGCAATTTCTTTCATTTTATCATCACCAGCATCTTGCTTTTTGACCCAACTTGATTTTACGGCCATTACTAAGAGACCAACTAGTCCAAGTACAGGAACTATGTAAATAATATTCTCCATCTTATTTGTTAAAAATTAATTTATATACTCTAAAAAATTCAAAAAGGGCGGTCACGCCCTTATGAAAAAACTGCGCAAATATAGAATAACTGCGATTATTTTAAAACAAATTCCTTAAAACATCCTTTCGCAGGAGGTTATTTCAAAAACAATTGTTGCAGAGCGGTCCAAAGCTGTTGTTTCTTGCCTTTATCTGCTGCAATTTCTTTCAGCTTGTCACAGCTAAGGCATTGTACTGTATCTTCTTGAAACGGAGTATAGAACTGTGAATTGTGCTGGGAAATTGGTTCTGCCGTAAAACTTAAATAGTGAGTAGCCGACCAAACCATAAGGTCTGTTAATTCAATTTTACTTTTTGCAGCATTTATAATGGCAACATCGTCTAGTGATAGCTTAACAGCTCCTAGTATTTTTAGCAGAAATTCTAATTCGCTGTCATTAATGAACTCATTGTCATTATCCTGAACAGCAATAAATATCTTCTTATTAAATGACCCTTTATGAGGAGGAAAAGGTTTTGTTTTTATTTCTTCGACAGGTTCATTAATGATAGAACTTTCTTCAGTCGACTCTTTTTCCTGATATTCCTTTTGTGGTGCTTTCTCTTCGGCCTGTGTGTATGGGGCAGTTTCCTTTTGATTTTCTTTAATAATATAAAGATCCTCAGTTAAGAATGATTTAAGAAAGTTTAGGTCGCTCATGAAGTAGGTTCAAAATTGAAAATTGACTTTAGCTCTGAGGCGTCATTCGGCTTCATTCGACCTGCAAGTACTAAACGCAGTTGTCTTCTTCTCAAAGCTCCCGCATAATACTCTTTTTCCTCGTCAGTTTCAGGTATGGCTTCTGGTACATCTATTGGTCTTCCTGACTGGTCTACAGCCACGAAGGTGAAATAAGCACTATTGCTTTCAAACTTTTTACCACTTGGTATGTCCTCAGCTTCAACATCAATTCTAACCTCCATAGAAGAGCTGAATGCTCGAGTAACCTGGGCCTTTAGGGTCACAACATTTCCAAGTTGGATAGGTTTACCAAAAGAGACATTGTCTACAGAGGCTGTTACAACAATTCTGTTGGAATGTTTTTGTGCAGCGATGGCAGAAACAATGTCCATCCAATGCATTAGTCTACCACCCATTAGGTTGTTCAGTGTATTAGTATCATTGGGCAGCACCAATTCAGTCATTGTTACATATGACTCCTTAACATGTTTAGGTTTTTTGGCCATCGATTAATAGTTATTTTTTCCAACCTTGTTCACCCAGTAAAGGTACGAAGCTGAAATAATCAAAAGATTCTTTTTTAATTTTTTTGTCTGACTCTTTGGTGATGCGCAACATGCGTTGCTTTTTATGATCACCAACTGGAATAATCAGAACTCCCCCAATGTTTAACTGCTTGATTAGCTCAGAAGGAACAGTAGGAGCACCGGCTGTTACAATTATCTTATCGTATGGAGCATGAGCTTTTAACCCTTGAGATCCGTCACCATAAAAAAACTTTGGTGAATAGCCCATCTTTGGTAAAAACACTTTGGTTCTTTCATAGAGAGGTTTATTAAACTCTATGGTATAAACATTCGCCCCAACCTCCAATAAAACACATGCCTGATACCCAGAACCTGTACCAACTTCTAATACCTTATCACCAGCTTTGATCTTGAGTTTTTCAGTTTGAAAAGCCACGGTATACGGCTGTGAAATGGTCTGACCCTCACCAATAGGGAAGGCCTTATCCTGATAGGCATGTTCTACCAGGGCATTATCAAAAAAGTAGTGTCTAGGAATTTTTCCAATAGCTGAAATAACGTTAGAATCAGTAATTCCTTTTTCGGTTATAATGCGCACTAACGACCTACGCATGCCTTTATGACGATAATTATCTTCCATTCTGAGGCACGAAGTTAGAACAACTGGAGTAAAATCCCTAAACTAAAAATACTAATAAAATTAGCTAAATAATTTGCTTTATGAGATATAAAACATAAATTGCTAATAAAATTAGTTATGAAAGATTATAAATTAAGCTTGTTAAGCAAGCGACTAAGCTCGGGGAAGTGTCAAATAAAATTTATAGTAACCAATGATACTAAGGAAGAGCTCTATGGCTATATGCTTGCTGAATCAAGAACGACTTTGAAAGAGGTAGTTAACAAAATTGAAATGGAAGTTAAAAACATGACTTTTGGAGATAACTACTATCATTCACATTTATATAACTTAGCAGAAAAGCAGTCAAAAGAACATTTATTGATTTTCAAAAATTAGTTATGAGTTTGATTAGTGACAATATCAAATACTTAAGAAAGAAGATTGGTCTTACTCAAGAGCAATTTGCAGAACGAATAGGAATAAAGCGCTCGTTAGTTGGTGCTTATGAGGAGGGGAGAGCAGACCCTAGAATCAGCAACCTCATAAATATGGCTGATATATTCGGAACTTCTGTAGATATTCTAATCAACAAAGATGTGAGCAGACTTGATGAGTCTGAATTAGTTGTGAGTAAATACAAGAGAGGCAAAGAAGTTCTGGCCATAACCGTTGATGAAAATCAGAGAGAGAATATTGAACTAGTTCCTCAGAAGGCTGCCGCTGGCTACTTAAATGGTTATGCTGATAGAGAGTTTATTCAGGAACTCCCAAAATTCAAGCTTCCAATGTTGCCTTCAAATGCTACTTATAGAGCATTTGAAATAACCGGAGACTCAATGCTGCCAATATTGCCAGGAACAATTATTATAGGTGAGTATATTGATGATATAAGAGATATCAAAAATGGTAAGACTTATGTGCTAGTTACTAAAAGTGAAGGAATTGTTTATAAGCGAGTTTTCAACTACATCAATGATAATGGTAAGCTTTTTCTAGTCTCAGACAACCGCAACTATGCACCTTATCAACTAGACGCTGAAGACATATTAGAAGTATGGATAAGTAAGGCCTATATCAGTGTTCAGTTTCCAGATGCTAATGCTAACAATGAAGTGTCTACTGAACAGTTGGCTTCTATTGTACTGGACCTTCAGAAGGAAATAGTGAGGTTAAAAGAGCAGACTAAATAGTTACCCTCTTAACTGCGTTATAATCTGTATTCCTAACAATCTTACTTGTTGGTGTTTCTTCCAACTTGTTGATAAAATGAATTTCTTTGGGCTTTTGATACTTATGAAGACTGGAGCCAAGTTCTTTAGATAACATCTCTAGTGACTGGTCATCAATAATGCCCTCAATAATTAATGTTACTTTCTCTCCGAGTAAATCATCCTTAATGCCCTTAAGAATGAAACGATTTCCAATATCGAGCGAGTTCATAATCTTTGAAATGGTGCTTTCGACTTGTTCAATTTGAATCTTTATTCCTCCTGAGTTAATTACATTATCTATTCTGCCAAGCCATTTGAACTTATTGGAGTCGATTATTTCAACCCGATCATTAGTAACAATCAATGTATTGTTTGTTACAGCCGATTTAATGGTGAGGCAACCTCTTGCATCTGAAGCAATCTGTACATCATCAAGTGTAGTAAAGTGATGCTCATCTGATTGCTTACTTAAAAGTTGGAGTCCAATATGTGATACAGTTTCGGTCATGCCATAAGTAGCGTAGATGCTGTTGTCTAATGATTTTATTTCCTGTCTCAGGGAGTCACTGACTTGACCACCACCAACTATAACATTTGAAATATTCTTTAGTTTTTGAAAAGTCTGCTTGCTCTCGAAGATATTGGCAAGCTGTAAGGGCACTAAAGCTGCAAAGTCAATTGGTTCATCTAAACCTTTCAACGGATTGGATGATGGTTCTACTACCACAAGATTCATTTGATTTATTAACGATCTTACAATCATCATCTTTCCACCAATAAAAGCTGGATTCATACAAAGCAGCGAAGTACTATTAGGTTCTAAATTCAGTGCTTTTATTGTCATGTTAGCACTGGACTCCATCTGAGTTCTCGAAATGGTTATATTCTTTGGCTCTCCGGTTGATCCTGATGTTTGAAATTCAAAACGCTGCTGGCCAGATTGCCAGGAATTTATAAACTCAATAATAATTTTTGAGTTTTGAGAAG
>NZ_SMLV01000427.1 GCF_009711525.1 Fulvivirga lutimaris | reverse complement strand
GAACAATGCAAGAAGAAAGAATATAAACCTTTATGCGATTGAATTTGAAAAATATTGACATCAATAAACTTCTGGAATCTATGTTAAAGTATAGGTTGCAGAAGTACAAAGGACCGAAAACCAAACAACTAAAACATACAGCAGAATCCTGACTTTTTAAGTCAGGATTTTTTTATGGCATTGTTCTAAAGATATAATCCCATAGTGGAGAAGAAACTCCAAAGGCTTTTTCGTTATCCTTATAATGGTGAATGCCGTGATGCACCCAAAGTTTTTTGAAAATGTTCTTAGGAGGCTGAAAGGCATGAACTATAAAATGAACAAACAGATAACTGGCATATCCAATCAAAAACCCTGGAAGAAAAGCAAATACATAGTCATCCATTATAAGTCTGAAAAGAAACAGTAATACTGTCGCAATGGTCAAACTTGCTAGTGGTGGCATGGCTAATCTGTCCTTGTCTTTTGGAAATTCATGATGAACACCATGCATGATATACTGCATTTTTTTACGTGCTTCGGTATATACGTTCATATGGAACAGGTACCTGTGCATCAGATACTCAACTAATGTGAACGCCAAAAGACCCACTGAAAACAACACCACAGTTATACTTAAGGTCAAATTAGTGTGTGTACCACTCCAATAAAGCAATCCTGATGAGTAAAGGAAGAATAAAGTAATCGGAATAGATATATGAGTCCTCGTCAAACGCTCAATGAAAGCGTTGTTCGATAAGGTTTTAGTGCCACTATTACTAGGTTTTGCTACTTTTTTAGTCATTTTAGCATCGTTCATTTCCCTAACAAAATTATATTATACGTTTAAATTTTAATAGTTTAAATGAAATATGTTTTAAAATTTTAACTCACTTGTAGTTCCTTCGATTTTGCCAAAATTTTCTTATAATACGCTTCATATAGGGGCATTATTTTAGTAACGTCAAATTCTTTTGCCCTATTTAATGCATTTTTCTTGAAACCCGCCAAATTATTTTTGTCAAGTATGAAAAGCGCATTTTTAGTCATGTCTTCAATGTCACCTACTTTGCTGAGGAAACCGGTCTTTCCTTGAATATTTAATTCAGGAATACCTCCAGCCTGGGTTGATATCACCGGAACCTCACAGGCCATAGCCTCCAAAGCAGCAAGGCCAAAACTTTCCTTTTCTGATGGCATAATAAACAGGTCAGCTACTGACAATACCTCTTCAACCGCTTCCAACTTACCTAAAAATCTTATATCATCACAATCTCCCAACTCTCTGCAAAGCGCCTCAATATGCGTACGCTCAGGTCCATCACCCACTAAAAGAAGCTTAGCCGGTATTACCTTTCTTAAATTATGGAAGACTTTCACTACATCTTCAACCCTTTTCACTTTTCTGAAGTTGGATGTGTGAACTAGCAGCATTTCATCATTTGGACAAATGGCCTTTTTAAAATGTTCTTTCTTCTGTTTTTTAAATCTTTCCAGATCAATGAAGTTGGGTATTACTTCAATTTCATTGGTTATGTCAAAGTGCTGATAAGTATCCTTTTTAAGATCTTCAGAAACCGCTGTCACTCCGTCCGACTGGTTGATGCTAAATGTTACCACTGGTTCATAAGAAGCGTCTTTACCCACCAAGGTAATGTCCGTTCCATGGAGTGTGGTGATAACTGGTATTTCAATACCTTCAGACTTTAAAATCTGCTTGGCCATATATGCGGCTGATGCATGAGGTATGGCATAATGCACATGCAATAGATCCAGCTTTTCATACTTAACCACATCTACCATTTTGCTGGCCAGCGCCAGTTCATAAGGAGCATAGTCAAAAAGTGGATAATTTCTCAAAGTTACCTCATGATAAAAGAGGTTTTGGTTAAAAAAATCAAGCCTGGTAGGCTGTGAATAGGTAATAAAGTGTACCTGATGACCGCCTTTTGCCAATGCTTTACCTAGCTCTGTGGCCACAACCCCACTACCTCCAAATGTTGGGTAACATACAATTCCTATCTTCATCTTATTCTTTATTTACCTCATCCGTACAATGGGTTGCAGAATAATTCCACATTGACTGATAAATCAAATCCTGAATCCTTGTACGGATATTATTTTTAATTAGTTTTCTATTTTCTGCATCGGGGTATATCCTGTTAGATAAAAAGATATAAACCAAGTCAAATTCCGGATCTGCCCATGCTGCAGTTCCAGTAAAACCAGTATGGCCGAATGTTTTTCCAGATGCGTATGCCGAGGTTGGACTATTCCATTGTCCCACAACAGGTTTGTCCCAGCCCATACCTCTGCGATTGCTCGCATATTGTTGTGAAGCAAAACTGTTTACCGTGCCTGACATAAAATATCTAGTATCTCCATATTTACCATCCTGCATGTTCATCTGCATCAATTTAGCAAGATCAAGTGCATTGCTGAACAAGCCAGCGTGACCTGCAACGCCACCTATCATGGCAGCACCTTGGTCATGCACCAATCCATAAACAAGAGTTCTACGAAAATAGTTGTCATATTCTGTTGGTGCTATCTGAGTTAGTGGGTATTTGCATAATGGTAGGTAGCTCATGGTACTTAAGCCCATGGGGTCATAAAAGTTTTGTTGAAGAAATTCATCAATGGGCTGATTCACCATATTTTCAACCAAGCGCATGAGCATGTAATACCCCATATCACTGTACTTATAATCATAAGGTCGTCTATGTGGCTTCTCTCGTACTTTTGAGTTTATAACCCAGTTCCAAACACTGTCTTTAACCATTCTGGAGCTGTAAAGTCCGTCTGAGATTTGTAAGGAATAATCATTACTGGGCGATTCTTTATAATAGGCACTATAGTTTAAAGTATCTTCAACGGTTTGTTTCCAGAAGGGGAGATAGGGCCACAACCCTGCCTGATGTGTAAGAATATCTCTGATGATCATATTCTCTTTGTTTGACCCTTTTAGCTCAGGTAGATAGTAGGATATTTTTTTATCCATGTCTATGAGCTTTCGCTCTTCTAAGAACATGAGCGCCTGTGTGGTGGCTGCCACTTTGGTAATAGAAGCAACATCATAAATTGTTTTATCGCTAATGGGGTCAATACTGTCATAAGTGTAATATCCAAGTGACTGGTTGAAGATGATCTTTCCATGTCTGGCTACAATTATCTGACAGCCCGGAGTCGCTTGGTCATTAATCGCTTCTTTGGCTATATCGTTTATTTTATTTAGAATTTTGCTGTCCATACCTACCTCTTCAGGAGTTCCAAAAGCCAGCCTATCTATTGATTTTGTATTTACCCCTGAACCCAAAGCAAGTTTTTCGGATACACCCACGGGTAGCCTTCCTGAGGCTCCCTGAGCACCAAAGATGATTTGAGGTGCAAGTTTGATTGATTCAATGTCAGTATTGTAATTTATGACCAAAGCCCCGGCAGATTCTACACTTTTCAGTAAAAATGGATTTACAAATGAGCAGACAATAACTTTTGTTTTGTCCTTAAGCTTGTTGACCAGTTCTGATGCCTGAACAATTTGAAACTGATCAAAAAGGCCGATGATTACATAATCATAACTCGAGAGGTTTTCTTCCAGTCTGTACTTATCAAGAGACAAGTTGTAGTGAATGATATAGTTGTATTTATCAAGATAATCATCAAAAATTGGCTGATCACCAAAGCTTACTGTGGCAAATGTCTTTTCATCCAATGATTTTATTGGAAGTATATTTTTCTCTTGAACTACTGTAGGAGCGGCTCTCAAAACCTTATTGATTGTTAGTTGAGATTCAGGTTTGTTAAGCTTTATGCTGATATTTTGAGCATCTATTGCTTTCGGTTGACTCAAGCCTAAATCATATTTATGAGCCAATATTTTTTTAACACTGTTCTCAAGTCTCATTCTTGGAATATCTCCTCTGTTTATCTGCCTTCTAATTTGCTTAACACTTGAACTTATATTGGTTGACATCAGCAAAATATCATTGCCAGCTTTAAAGGCCATGGCTTCCAGTTTACCTGGCTTATACTTATCCAACAACATTTTGTCACTAAGCGCATCTGATACAATAAGTCCCTTGTATCCAATTTCTTCTTTAAGCACTTTTATGCTGTTTTCTGATAGCGAGGAAGGAGTCTTTTTCTTGTCAAGATCAGTAAGCACATGACTAACAATTATACCATCAGCATTATTAGTTGCCAGTGATTTAATAGGCCTTAATTCATGATTATCAAGTTCTTTTTTGCTTCTTTTTATTTCTAAAATCTTGTCAGACTGATTGTCATGATAATAGCCCGGGAAGTATTCTGAAAAGCCGAGTATGTTTCGTTCTTTGAATGCGTCAATGAATATTTTGGCCTTATTTTCTAAAATTAAAGGATCTGTGCTGAAGCCTGCATCGAAAGACAATTCATCAGGCATTAAGCCAGAGGGGCCAACAGTAAAATTTACACCCAGAAGATTCAGTTGACTGGCCAAGTCGTTGGCTAAATCTCTTATCAAACCATCATTTTGAACCGCACCCATGGTCAGATAGTCTGGGGTAGTTAAGGTGCTGTCTAAGTACTTGCTGAGGCCTGTTCGTGCATCAAGTCCAATAAGGAGAGGTACATCAGCTGACTTTTGATATTTGTTGGTAAGCCTTATCTGATTGGCTGGGTCACCATCAAAAAAAATAACTCCACCAATGTTATATTTTCTGATGTGGTTCTCTATTACATCATGGTGCTGCTTATTGCCACTACTGTAGGCGGCCATTATAAAAAGCTGCCCTATGCGCTGCTCCATTGTAAGTGCCTGATAAACACTATCAACCCATCTTGATTTAGCATCAGAATTAAGCTGTGCAACCGACATTTTTGTAATGAAAACGAGTGTTACAGCAACTAAAACTTTTCTGAGCATATGGCCGTTACTTTTATGATTACAGCGATTATTAAGTAGATTTGTAATACTACGAAGTTATATAAAGAAACACCAAGCCATACGTACAAGTTGGCGTTGAATGGTCAAAAAAATATTTGTATGAAAGTCCCTTCATTATTTAGAATAGCCAAGTATCAAAGATTTAGAATAGAGCCCCGCTATTATGACCCTGTAAAAGAGGAAATAGAAGAGCGTACTAACCAGATTAAACGTGAATTGGAAGCTAATGGAGATGAGGATGTAGAATACCGGTCTTCAAGGATAGCCGGAGCTTTTAAAAGAGGCAGAAGTAATTCTGGGGGATCAGCCACATTTATGCAGCTAATTATTATGATGCTTTTGGCCTTTGCCATTTTTGGGTATATCTACATGGGGAATATCGCTCTTTACATCTTCGCAACAGCAGCAACATTGCTGCTTTACCTAAAAATGAAAAGGATCATATAGCCCGCTGTCTTTGAATGTCTGATATAATTAAACTACTTCCTGATTCACTGGCTAACCAAATTGCTGCTGGTGAGGTGGTACAACGACCGGCATCTGCTGTTAAAGAGCTGCTGGAAAATGCCATTGATGCTGAGGCAACTTTTATTAAGCTGATAGTAAAGGAAGCTGGTAAGACCTATATGCAGGTAATTGACAATGGCAAGGGCATGTCTGAGACAGATGCTCGAATGAGCCTTGAACGCCACGCTACATCAAAAATCAGCAAGTCTGAAGATTTATTTTCTATCAGAACCATGGGTTTTAGAGGCGAGGCACTGGCATCAATTGCTGCAGTATCTCAAATGGAATTAAAAACCAGGCAGGCAGATCAAGAGCTAGGGTCTGTCATCGTAATTGAAGCCTCAGAAATAAAAAAACAAGAACCAGCGGCCGCTGAAAGGGGAACGTCGATCACAGTAAAAAATCTATTTTACAATGTGCCAGCAAGGCGAAACTTTCTGAAATCCAATGGTGTGGAGATGAAGCACATTGTTGAAGAGTTTCAGCGTATTGCTTTGGCTTACCCTGAAGTTGGTTTTAGCCTTCATCAAAATGATTTGGAAACTTATAGCCTGCCACCAGGCAAGCTGAGTCAGCGCATTGTACACTTGTTTGGAAAGAATTATAAAGAGCAACTAGTTGCCTGTGAAGAGCAGTTAGATCATTTATCTATAAAGGGGTATGTAGGCAAGCCTGAGTTTGCTAAGAAGACTAGGGGTGAGCAATTCTTTTTTGTTAACAACAGGTTTATAAAAAGCAACTACTTAAATCATGCTGTAACCAAAGCCTTTGAGGGTTTGATAGGTGAGGGTTCCTACCCGTTTTATGTACTGTTTATAGAAATTGACCCAAAGCATATCGATATCAATGTTCATCCTACCAAGACGGAAATTAAGTTTGATGATGAAAGAACGGCCTATGCGATAGTAAGAGCCGCTGTGAGACAATCTTTAGCTACTCATAATATAGCGCCCACTTTAGATTTTTCTGCTGATATAAATCTTGCTCAAAAGATACATATCAATAGAGAAACCATTCAGGATAAAAATTACAGCCAGTTTAGGAATACCGATACCCGTCAACAGTCCAATAAAGATAACTGGGAGAGCCTTTTTGATGAAACTCCTGGCAGGGCTGATTTCTCTGGCATCAGAGAAGAGGAAAGCTCAGAAATGACCTTGACTTTTGGCAGCGATATGAATAATGATGCTGGTGTAGAAGCCAAGCCTGAGAAAGGTAAGCCAATCTTTCAGTTGCATCAACGCTATATCATTACTCAGGTGAAATCAGGGATGCTCATTGTTGACCAGCAAGCGGCACATGAAAGAATATTATTCGAAAAATATTTACTCTATCTGGAGCATCAATCCGGTGTTTCACAGCAATCATTGTTTCCTCAGGCCGTTTCCCTCAACCCTTCTGACTTCTCCCTCGTAATGGAGATGGAAGAAGAGATTAATTCATTGGGATTTATCATTGAACCTTTTGGGAAGAGTGACATTCTGATAAAAGGTTTGCCAGCTGATCTGACTTCTACTAATGAGAAGGAAGTGTTTGAAGGATTGGTAGATCAATTCAAAAAGAATGTGGAATTGTCGCTTCCTAAAAAGGAGAATTTGGCCAGGTCTTTGGCAAAAAGAACAAGCCTGAAAATAGGGAACAGATTGAATGAAGAAGAAATGGAAGTGTTAATAGACCAACTTTTTGCCTGTAAAAATGCAAATTACGCTCCCAATGGAAGAAAAACTTTTCATATCCTGGAAACATTAAGTATTGAAAATTATTTTAACTAGATCTTTATGCAAAGATTAACACCGGTTGTTAAAAACCTTCTAATTATAAATGTTGTATTCTTTCTAATGCAGCAAATTTTCACCGGAATACATTTCACTGAAATGGTGTCCTTGTGGAAGTTCGGTTCAGCCAATTTTGCGCCCTATCAATTCATGACCTACATGTTTGCTCATGGAGGATTTATGCATATTCTTTTTAACATGCTAGGGCTGGTTTTTTTAGGGCCACTGTTAGAGCAATTTTGGGGACCTAAACGATTTTTGATTTTCTATTTAGTGACAGGTATTGGAGCAGGGGTTCTATACAATGGTATTGAGTACTATCAGGTAAGTCAGGTTCAAAGTGCAGTAGATATGTATATTGCTAATCCTGATCCTGAGGCTTTCAACCGATTGGTCGTTGAGAACATTGAATCAGCCAATCCTGCTATTTATGATTTTATAGATGCTTATGCTAAAAACCCTGATAATGACAGGCTGGAAGCGCAGAGCGTGGCTTATGCAAAGCAATTGTATAATGAAACTTTTAATTTTGGTTCTATGCTGGGTGCCTCTGGTGCCATTTATGGAATCTTGATGGCCTTTGGTCTACTGTTTCCAAATACCGAATTGATGCTTTTATTCCCACCTATACCAATAAAAGCGAAGTATTTGGTGTTGATATTAGGAGCAATCGCACTATATTCAGGGTTAAATCGAGCTGGTGGAGACAATACTGCTCATTTTGCCCATTTAGGAGGAATGGTTTTTGCATTTTTTATGATTCAGATTTGGAAGAATGACAGAAACAAATTTTATTAATAGGAATGTACGGTAGCATAAAAGACGACTTTAAGAACGCCTTCAATAGGCCAAACAGCGCACACAGGCAGTTGATAATTATCAATGTTGTGGTATTCCTGTTTTTGGCTTTGATGAATGTCTTTTCATCCTTGTTTGGATTTCAGGGAGTATTCCATTTTATATACGATCAGTTTAGTATTCCTCCAGTCTTCTCAGATTTTTTGATGAGACCCTGGACTATTATTACCTATGCCTTTGCCCATAGTCTTAATGATATATTTCATATCCTGTTTAATATGCTGGTGTTCTATTGGTTTGCAAAACTGATTATAGAATACCTTGGGAGTGATAAAGTAATAATACTTTATGTGCTGGGTGCACTTGCAGGTAGTATCGCCTATTTAATGGTTTATAACTTAATACCATTCTATGTTGAGCGTTCTGGTTTTTCAGGAATGGTTGGTGCCTCTGCTGCAGTTTATGCGGTCGTGGTGGCAGCGGCTACTTTACTGCCTAATTATACCTTTATGCTCATGTTTATAGGACCTGTCAAGATCAAATATATTGCGGGGTTTTATATTGTGCTATCATTTTTAGGTTCTGTTGGTGGCAATGCTGGTGGCAATATTGCTCATCTAGGTGGGGCCTTTATGGGGTATTTATACATAACCCAACTGCAAAGTGGGACTGACTGGGGCAAGTGGATAATAGGTACTATAAATTTCTTCAAAAGCTTTTTTACACCTTCTTCCAAAATAAAGGTGTCTTATAAAAAGGAGAAGACAAGTACTTCAAGATCTTCATCATCGAGATCTACTTCCACTTCGTCTAAAAAAGGTGGTGATGCAAGTCAGGAGGAGATTGATGAGATACTCGATAAAATCTCTGAGAAAGGCTATGAAAGCCTATCCAAGGAAGAGAAACAGAAGCTGTTCAACGCTAGTAAGTAAACACTCTTACTGTCATGCCGGAAAGTAAATTAAATCTATCTGGCATCTAACCAAAGTGCTTTTGAGAATGCGGATAATTTTACCCTTTATAAAACGTAAGAATAAAGTTTCCGCAATTACTACATCGTTTGTGTAAACGATTACTGAACTTTTTATAGGTTTTTGCTTTACATACTGCTCTTTTTTTTACTTGCTTTACTAAAAATTTCGATGTTATGGCTATTAAGAAACAGTATTTAAAAAGTAAACCAGTGGCTAAGGTTACATTGAGTTTACCAGCTGAGGCTGCACCACAGGCCAAAGATGTTAAAGTGCTAGGAGACTTCACTTCTTGGACTAAAGGTGTTGAAATGAAGAAATTGAAAAGTGGTGAATTTAAAGCTACAATCGAACTACCAGTAGAACATACTTACCAATTCAGATATTTGGTTGATAATAAAGTATGGGTTAATGACTGGGATGCTGACGCCTATGTAAATAGCGGGGTATCCTCAGAAGATAATTCAGTTGTAATTTTGTAAGTTTAGGAGAGGCGTCATTAAAATAATGACGCCTTTATTCTTTTTTGCTCCAGTCTGAGCTAATGTCAATCTTTTTATTTTACAGGTGATACTTTATAGCCTTCTTTCTTAAGAAGTGTGAGTACTCCATTTTCTCCAGCAAGATGCAAAGCTCCTACGCCAAAGAATGTTGGCTGTTCTTTGATAAATGCTTCGATCTTAGCAATCCAGGCTTTATTTCTGTCACCCAATAATAGGTCTTCAAATTCTGCATACTCTGGTGAATCTGCCATGATCTGTTGTAGGGCTTTTAAATCCTGATTTTTATATGCTCCAACCAATTTTGTAAATTCTGCTTCAGCTTCATCAAATTCTTCAATAGTGGTTATCAATAGTTTTATTTGTTTGGCCAACGGCTCATTATCAAATAATGATGTTTGAAACTCAACAGTTTCAAGTCCTAAAACTTCAACATTACGTTCTTGTGCATTTTTTACAAAAGTCGCTTCATAGCTTTCTGGTGTTGTGCAAGGAACTGATTTCTGAACTACCATAGATAATAATGCAAATGGTTTTACAATACCGAGCTGAGACAAGTCTGCACCATAATTTGCTTTGAAAAATGTGTTGGCTATTTCCTTTTGTTCATCAGTAAACTCACTAACTATATTTTTCATGCCTTCATTCATAGAACCTTGTTGTATTTTCTGCATAAACTCTGGATCATCCATATCAAGTTCCAATACTGTAAGCTCTGTTTCACTTTGCGCCTTTTTAACAGCGTCTGTAACGAAGAAGTCATCTTTACAAATGATATGAATCGTGCCGTATATGTAAGATGGTTTCTTTAAATCCTTACCTTCAATTTTCCATAGCAAGGCATTTGCATCTTGGGCATGAGTTGTTCTGAATAGCAACATTCCAACTAAGAATGAGGCAGAAAACACAAGTAGTTTTAATACAATTTTGAACATTTTTTGATGCTTATCTACTTTCATTTTATTCTGATTTACTGTTTTTAATATTTCTTAACTGAACGTTCACTGCGTTAGTGGTCATTAGCAATGCTTTATTACAAATAGGTTATAAAAATTTTTTAAATGACTGATTATCAATGTTATAGTTTTAATTTTCAAGATTGAGTAATAATTAGAGGCAGCTGACTACTAACCTGTCGTAACTATATTATCAATACAACTATGGAAAAAGCAATTATAATTTCTTCAACAATAGCTACTATGTTTTTAGTGCTGGGTATACATGAGCTTGGGCATCTAATTACCGGCCTATGGCAAGGCTTTCGGTTTGATTTATTTGTTGTTGGTCCATTAGGTATTAAAAGAGACGAGGAGAAAATTAAAATCTATTTCAACAAGGATTTGGCTGCTTATGGAGGTCTGGCGGCCTCGAGCCCTAGTGAGGATCATCCTAATAATATTGATAAACTGAGAAACGTAATTATTGCTGGCCCTATAGCTTCCATGCTACTTGGCTTTATAGGCCTGTTGATATATTTGCTAGCTGCTGGCTTAACTGCTAAGCTTGCACTTGTAACCGCATTAGGATCATTTGGTATTTTCTTAGCCACTACCGTGCCTTCTAAAACTGGGGTTTACTATACAGATCGTAAACGCTATCAGCGTTTGTCAAAACTAGGTAAAGTTCAAGATATAGAAATGGCCATGTTAAGAGTCATGGGTTCATATAATAAAAATGGTTCCTATAAAGAAATAGATATTAAAGATCTTGAATTGATTACAGAGGATGATTCCGCTGTGTTGCAATACTATGGTTACATGAATATTCAATGTTATTCACTAGAAAGAGGTATAGAATTAAGTGCTGAAGCAAAAGAAAAGATGCATCAACTGGTTCCAACTCTAGATAAGAATATGGTGAATTTATTTGATAAAGAGGTTGAAAAATATAGACTTAAATTAGAAGCCAATCAATAAGCCTAATTATCTAAACCATTCACTATTGCTTTCAGCTTTTTGATTTTTCTGTCATATATCAAGCTGATCAAATAGTTACAGCCAAGGGTGATAAGAAGTGGCAGTACAATGATTATACCTAGCGCTATATAAGCTTGAGATTTTGTGAATTCAAACTGAGGTGTATTCTGGGCCCATTCTGGATTTGGTTCACCTGAATAGCCAATAAAAAAGCCATAACCGAAAGCCACATAAGGAATTATCAAGAAGCAAATCCATAAGACTACCTTATAGTGCAGCACATAAAAACGCAGATAATTATAAATTTTCTTGAGGCTGTTTTTAACCTCTCCGGCATAGTCAAATTTCTTTATTGCATTAATTAAAAATGAATAATAGAAGAAATAGATAAGGAACACTATTCCTGTGAAAATTCCCCAAAATGGGCCAAATTCTATATAGTAAAATACACTACATGATGTTGTAATTACATTATTCAACCAAAATTCGATGGTTAAAATGAATTTGATTTTTTGGAGTACATCTTTTGATTTAGACTGGATAGACTTATCTAAATCAAAGCCTTCTGAGTCTGAAAGACTAGATTCTCCTTTTTTCCAAAGTCCTTTTAAATCTAACTCAGCCATTAATTATATCATTAAGTTTAGATTTCACTCTTGTTATTTTGACCCCAACATTGCTCACTGTAATTCCTAATATATCAGCAATTTCCTGATAGCTTTTATCTTCAAGATACAGCAAAGTAATGGCTTTGTCAGCATCATTTAACTTTCTGATGGCAGCGTACAATGCAGATATTTGCTCCTGCTCTGTATTGTCAGTGTCATCAATATAATCTGTAGACAAAAGCCCAACAGTATCTACTCTGCGCTTATTCTTTCTTGATAAAGTAAGACACACATTTAGCGTAACCCTATATACCCAGGTAGAAAGCTTCGAGCGGTTCTCAAAATTCTGACTCGATTTCCACAATTGTATGGTCACTTCCTGCACGAAATCCTGCAGCTCTTCCCTATCATTGGCATATACTCTACATATTTTGTAGATAATGCCTTTGTTTTCTTCCACAAAATCCTTGAAAAAAGAATCAGGGTTCATCACCATTGGTTAGTAGACTAAAGATTGAGTTTATTACAAGATTACGCCTAAATTGTTCACAAGGAAGACTAACAAGGTATTAATTTAAAGGATATCCTTCAGGGTGATTAGATAGAATAAAAATTATGCAAGCAATATAAACCCTCCGGCTGCAAATGTCATTTCTTCTTGACTGGCCGCACCTTCTACCTTGCCAATTACTTGTCCACTTAGGTTAATGATATTGCCATCAACACAACTTATTATAGGCTTATCATCTATTATTGAAATGGCATCTTTGCCTTTAATAGTTAACAAGATTCGGCCACCTACATTTTTAACTTTTCCGTCATCAAGTAAGAGCAGTTGCTGTCCCTGATTATTAAATAATGTGTTATTCTCAATCTTAAATAATACCTGATCTGAGTTATTCTTAATTTCTATCACTACCTGAATTCTTTAATTCTTCAATATTTTTTTCTAACTGATCAAGATACTTTCCAAATGCCATTCTATTCATCCATTTTGCCAACCAATGGCACAGTGGTGCAAGCACTATCAGAACAGCAGATAAAATGGCCCAACCTTGCCACCTTCCAAAAAACTCATCAATATCTCCTTCTATATTCAGGCCTATTACAAAACCTGCGCTTGCCGAGATGGGATATAATGTAAGACCAATAAGCTCTTCATACTTCAATACTCGTGATACTTTGAAGTGAAAATTCTCAATTGTAGCCTTTAAGTTGTTGTTAAGATCAATTTCTTCCCTGATCAGTTTTCTTTCGTTATTAAGTATTAGCCCACCGATGATATACGCAGCTAAAACAATGCTTATGAGTACTCTGGTTATATTATTGGGTGCGAAGAACAGCAAACCAATAAACATGGCTATACCACCCAGTGTATAATACATCTTCGCTTTTAGTCTGCTGTTGAGTTTTTCTATTACGCCAGTACTTGCACTGTGAATGGCTTTTTTTAGCTGCGCTAACTCAAGGTTTATGCCCTTAGATTGCTCAGTTTTTAACTCATTCCAGGCTTCTTTTAATTCGTCCATCAGCCTTTCATTTTCTTTTTTAACTCGTCCTTAATCCTGTGGATTTTTACGGCCACGTTGTTCTTTGAGATGCCAATGATCTCAGCTATTTCATCATTGCTATAGTCGTCAAGATGTAGCGTGATGATTGACTTTTCGATATCGTTAAGCTGCTTAATGGCAAACATGAGCTTCATCGAGCGGTCACTTTGTTCGCTTACTGCCATGGTTACTGGCAGTGCCGTATCAAGGGTCTCTTGCTTCAGTCGGCCTTCTTTTCTTATAAAAGTCATGACGGTATTTAGGCTTATGCGGTATAGCCAGGTAGAGAATTGTGAGTCGCCTCTAAATCGGCCTATCGACTTCCATGCCTGCAGCACTATCTCCTGATACATGTCCCGTTTGTCCTCTTTAGAGTCTACATACAGGTACAATATCTTATTGATAATGCCTTCATGCGCCTTGACTTTTGATAAAAAAACTTCTTCAGTCACTGTTTGATTCCTTGAATTTTAGAAGGTAAGTATAAAAGGGGTGAAGGAAATTACAAGATGAGGTAAATTATTGAGAATTATTTTTTAAGTGTTTGGAATTCAGCGTTTTGAAATTATTATGATCTAGTATTAGCGAGATGCCAAGACCAGTGGCAGGAGGATACGAAGTTTACCGGTTCTATTTCTAATGTTCATTTGTGCCAACGCTTCTTTCAGTATTGAGGCTTCTACTTTGCTAAGTTTAATTTCCATAAATAGTTATTTGTGTATTTTCATATCTGATCACTTTGGTTCAAACATTATGACAGCTTAGTTTAGAAATTTCTTTCAAATCGTGTCCAATAAACACCGTCTTTAACAATGGTTCCAGATTTCAAAGTATAACCCTCAATATGCTGTTTATCAGAAAATTCATTTAATGAGCTTTTGGAAAACATTATGTTATATTGTCTGAATGTTGGATGTTCATATCCAATTCGGATATAATTTTCTTTGGTTGATACCGTCCAATTATTATTTTTCAGTATAAGCAATATTCTACTTAATTCGTCCCAATCAGAATCCAAGTAATTTAGAATTGATGGATTGATAGGCTTTGGTTTAGAAAACAAGATATCAAGTAACCATAGTTTGGGGTAGGATTTTGGAACGAAGCCTTTACCAGTTATTATAAGGGTACTGTGCTTTATGGAACATACTTTATCAGTCCAGCTTGTATTGTAATTTACAAGATTGATTGAATCAATATGATAGGAAAAAGGGATGTCTATGGATTTAACTTTTAGAGCTTGGTATCCAAGAAAACCTTCGTCTACAGACTCTATTTTTTTGCGCCTAGCAGAAAAGAATGATTCAATCAGGTTTAAATCATCCTTCTTTGATTCATAATATTCTATAATGCCATGTTTGTCAAACTGTTCTTGTTTATAATTTAAATAATATGTGGAGAGCCCAAACACCCACATTAGTACAAGAACTGAAGCTACAATGATTCCGCTAGAAAGAACCTTAAAGATTTTTGACTCATAAAAGTGACGAAATCTTGATTTTCTATACTGTTTGAGCTCCAAATATTCAGAATCATCTAACCCTTTTTCTTTCTTTGGTTTTTCTCCATGTACTTGTTTAAGCTTTTTAAATGCTTCTTTAGGCTTCCTTGAGTAAACCTCTTTCCGCATTCCAAACCCCATATATCCCATAGGTGCATTCTTTAGATCAGATTAGAATAACTTAAAATGTATTAAGTTTCTAATGCCTATACGCTAATCTAACTGATTTCTGGTGTTTCGTCATGTCGGTCATCACCTTTTTCATGATCAGTACTTTGCCCCATCTTGGTACAGTACGTAAGGCATAGGTCAATATTTTGGTCAATAGCCCTGGAAGTATCACTGACTTTTTACCCAAAGCTTTTAGAATGGGGATGGCAATTTCGCCAGGCTTCATTGCGCCTTCCATTTTTATGTCTGCTCTGGAGCCAAAGCCTGAAGCAACTGGTCCGGGACAGGCGGTGAGTACATCTGCGTTATTAAGCTTGAGTTCATGATGCAGCGCTTCACCTAATGAAAGAACATAGGCTTTTGTAGCAGCATAATGTGCCGCATAGGGCACGCCCTGAAAGCTTACCAAAGATCCTAAAAGTACAAGTCCTCCAGCCATTTGCGTTGAAAACCTATTGCCAAAGTGATGTGCCAGCATTGTCAACGCTTTGCAGTTTACGTCTAGCATGTTAAGCTCATCAGACAATGAGTTTTCAATGAACTGTCCTGAAGTGCCATAGCCTGCACTCAATACTGCAAGGCCTATTTGCTTCTGACTCGTCTTTTTAATTAATTCATAAACATCTTCCTGTCTGGCCAGATCAGCAATAATGATTTCTACATCAACATTGAATTTGGCCAGCAGCTCAGACTGCAGGTTTTGTAGATGTTTTTCATTTCTGCCAACAATAACCAGATTAAAAGTGCTTTCTGCCAATTGCTTGCAGATTTCCTTGCCTATTCCGGAAGAAGCCCCTGTTACTAGTGCCCAGCGGCCATATAGAGTAATTAGTCTGTTGCGATCATTGTAAGATAATTTACTTGCCATAATGGTTAGTTTAATCGGTTAATTTGAAATCCCAGATTACGTACGAAATTGATGAGTAATGTCTCATCAATTTCGTTGTTTTCAGACGCTACTCTGAGCACATGATCACTGTCATCTAAGTCCACATTTGCGCTAATAGCAGGAAAGCACAGGTGCATTAAGCCTGTAATAATATTAGCACTCTGAGGTGTTTTAATGTTGGTTTTGAATACTTCTACTTTCATCTTATTAAAATTGAATTCGATACATAACATCAGGGAAGAAACCGTTTTGCTCTACAATATTTATCTGGTCGGTAACCTCATTATACCTTCTTACAAACTCATTCTTCCTGTTGGTTACATTTTGTAGGTCAACGAAGAATTGGTGTGAGATATTCTTGTTTTTGCTATTGATTCGAACACCGAATTTCACATCCCAGCGGAAGTATTCGCCATATCTTTCTGTAAAGGCTATGTTGTCCATTCTTACCTCTCGGCCGGCATTTGCACGGGTAGCATCGAGGTCAACCGGGGTATACGGTTTGCCACCGGCTGAAGTGAATTTGGTGTCAAAAGTCCAGGCATTTTTACCGTCTTTCCCGAACTTCCATTCCTTACCAAATAGCAGGTTGCCTACTATGTTATTGTTGAATGCTGTGTTTCTTTCTATACCATCGCTGCCCTCATATTTAGAATCATATACAGATGAGGTCAGCAATAAGTAGTATCCACGGCTAAAGAATTTCTCGAGTGTCAGTTCTAAACCAATATTTGATCCTTTGCCTTCATTGACTAAGCTGCCTTTTTCCTCAAAAACAAAACCTGCTCCTTCATTTAATATAGAATAGCTGCTTGGAGTTGACTCCACAGGAACATCATAGAGCATTTGGTAGTATGTCTCAGCTTTTAATCTCCAGTCCTGGCCGAGATTTCTATCATAACCAAGCACAAAATGGTGGCTTTTCATGAAGTCTAGATCTTTATTAGTTTTTTGAGTTACTCCTGGTGCTATCTCTTCATCTAAGAATAAGATGGGAGAGGGTATCGCTTGAGCATGAAGGCCATAGGCTACACTCCATCTTTGATTAGGTTTGGCCTGCCAGCTTATTGCTGCTCTAGGCTCAACTACAAACTTTTCTGTATAATCATGATATTGACTGTGTAGCCCGGTAGTAATGCTAAGGTCATCTGTTACTTTTTTCTCCGCTTGAGCAAAGACCTGTGTCAGGTTGTATGACTCGTCAAGGTTACCTCGATTGACAAAGTAGTCAGGAACATTATCATTATTGTTATCTGGAATATTAGCCCTGTTGTCTCTGTCTTCAGTAAATAGATCAGCAATGTAGAGCTCATTGGTAAATCCTGTTCTGAGGCTCCAGCTGGCATTAAACTTCTTATTTAGTGTTGATGTTACTGTTAACCTATTCTCTCGATTATTCACATTGGTGGCTCTAAACTTGGTGATCAGCGCACCATTGTCATCTTTGATAAGGTTGTCCTGCAAGTATTGCTGATAGTTGGTAGATGCTCCAAAAGAGGTTTTTAAGAATGTGGTTTTATTCAGTCTCAGTGTATTGGTTAAGCCTACCAGGCCCAGTTCATTTTCCACAAAAGCATCTTCATTAGGGTTCGCAAAAAGATCAGTGTCGTCAATTTCATCAACAAGGAAATCGATGCTGCTTAAACCACCAAGTCCGAATAATTCCCATTTTCCGGTTTTGGTATCTCCAAAATTTACTTTGAAAGAGAAGTCTTGATAGTAAGGAGTAGCGCTTGTGCCTGTGGCAGCTAAGCTTGCAATGCCATATCTGTACGAGGCTACAAATGATCCATTTTTAGATTTCCTGAAGGGACCTTCAGCCATAAACTCAATGCCGCTAAAGGCACTCATCTGTCCGGTAAACTCATATTTATCTGTATTTCCATTTCTGAAATTGACATCAAACACGGCACTATTGGCATTGCCATATTCAGCAGGAAAGGCACCAGTCAGGAAATCTGAAGTTCTTAATAAGTTGGTGTTTAAAGCATTTACAGGCCCACCAGATGTGCCTAATGCAGCAAAGTGGTTGGTATTGGCAATAGGTATTCCTTCAATTCTCCATAATAAACCTACGGGTGAGTTTCCTCTTACTACAATGTCATTTCTGGAATCATCAGGAGCGCTTACTCCAGCAAAAGAAGTAGCTAATCGTGCCACATCATTTCTTCCTCCAGAAAATCTGGTCACTTCTTCAAGACTAAAAGTACGGGCACTTACTTTGGCTAAATCGTTTAAAGGCAGGTCTTTGTCTGCTTCTCCAGTAATTACGATCTCGTCAAGCTTTTCTACGGACTCTTCCAGCTTAATACTTAGTATCACTTCTTTACCTGCCGTTACCAGTACATTGGGCAAAGTGATGGACTTGTAGCCTATATATTGCACTGCAAAGGATTGACGTCCTACAGGTATTTTCTCAAGTCGGAAGTTTCCGTCAAGATCTGTCACCGCTCCGATCATGGGGTCAGAGCCAATGAGCACTACAGAAGCTCCGATGATTGGAAACTCAGCCTGTTCGTCAATGATAGTGCCCTTCACCACCTGAGTTTGGGCGTAAACACCTGTTGCCATTAAGCTAAGGGTGCTGATTAAAAGAATTGTTAATGTTTTCATGGGTTGGGTTGTTTGAATTTTGAGCCAAATTATTGGTGGTGGTGTATCTATAAAATGCAAAACTGCCCAAGACCCTAATAAAGTCTGTTGGAACAGTAAAAGGGTTCAATCAGTCTCAAATTATATTTTAGAAGTTGTTTCTTTAGGTTGAGTTTAGATTCTTCTGGTTTCAATCGATGATTTTGGGGTTTCACCATAAATTGACCTCGTTTAAAATTCAATAAATCCGTATTTTGTAGAAATTTTGACTGATGAAGATAGCTGGCGTTACAATTAAGGAAGTTTATGTGAGGTGGATAGGCATTTTTGTGCTAGCCTACATCATGATTTTCCTTCATGGTCGCGAGCCAGGGCAAACAATGCTTGACAAGTATTTAACGGCCCTCGTTTTTACTGCTGTATTTTGGAATGGTGCATTTGCCATTTTTATGCACTTCAGGAAGGTCTACCCACAAATAAGGCAGACACCAAGACGCTTACTTATTACCTTTACTTGTCTTGTAGCCTTTTTAGTAGTTGGAGATCCCGTTCTTTGCTACACCTTCAACTTAAATGAAGCAGTAGACTTCTTATCGATAGAGTATTATCTGCATGAAGTACCTATTAATATTGTTTCGGCTTCAATCATAGGGTCAGTATATGAGAACGTTTATTTCTTTGAGCAGTGGCGAACATCAATTCAACTGAATGAGGACTTAAAAAACCAGCAGATAAGAACTCAATTTGAAGTGCTGCAAAACCAGATGAGTCCCCATTTTTTGTTTAACAGCCTTAATACATTAACTACATTGATTGCTGAAGATCAGAATGTTGCTATTGGCTTCACAGAAAAACTTTCTGAAGTTTACCGATACATTTTGCAAAACAAGGAAAGGGAACTAGTGTCGTTGGATGATGAGTTGGAGTTTGTTAAGGCATATATATTTCTATTGCAAATGCGCTATCCTGAGAATTTGTCAGTAGATATTAGAATAGATCAGACGCATAGAAGTAAAAGCATTGCTCCTTTAACATTGCAGATGCTTGTAGAGAATGCCATTAAACACAATGTTATATCTAAGGCTCATCCTTTGCATATCGATATTTATATTGAAGATGAAAAGCTGCTGGCGGTAAAAAACAATTTGCAAGAGAAGAAGTCTATAGGCAAATCAACTAAAACCGGACTGCACAACATCAGAAGCAGGTATGCCTATTTTGGTAAACATAAAATTGATGTAATAGTAACAGCTGATGACTTTATAGTCACGGTTCCTTTGATTGAGGTTATTCAGGAAAAATCCCTTGTGTCGGCATGAAAATATTGATTATTGAAGATGAGGCACCGGCCTTCAGAAGGCTGCAGAAAGTACTGGAGGAGATAAATCCTGACATTGAAATAGTTGAGGTAATCGACAGTGTAGAGGAGTCTGTAAAGTGGTTGGGTAACAATGATGCACCTGATCTCATTTTTATGGATATTCAACTGAGTGATGGCATAAGCTTTGAGATTTTTGAAAAGGTTAAAATTATTAAGCCAGTAATCTTCACCACGGCATTTGATGAATACATGCTGAAGGCCTTTAAAGTAAATAGCATAGATTATCTTTTGAAACCTGTAAAAAGGGAAGAGTTGGCGGCAAGCTTGCAGAAGTATAATGACTTGAAAAGCTCATTTTCGAGTAATGGAACCCCTGATTTAAATGCACTGATCGGTCAGATCAGGATGGATGATAAAAAGTATAAATCCAGGTTTTTGATTAAACAAGGTGAGCGGTTGATATCTGTAGAAACTGTAGATATCGCTTATTTCTATACCAGAAATGGGGTGGTTTATCTTGTGACGATGGAGGATAAAAAATATCTGATGGACAGTAATTTAGATGAGCTGGTGAATCAGCTTGATCCTGAGAAGTTTTACAGAGCAAACCGACAGTATCTAATTAGTTTTCAGTCTATAAATGCTACCCATAAATATCATAAAGGCAAGTTATTGATAGAACTTCATCAAAAGACTGATGATCCGGTTACGGTAAGTGTAGAAAAGGCTACTGATTTTAAAAACTGGTTGGGCGATTGATAACTAAAACCCAAGGAAGTTGAATGACAACCTCCTTGGTTATTTTTTTACTTCTTAAAAATCATTCTTGTAATATAAATTCCAGTGCCATCATCTTTTCCAGAATCACTTTCTGCGGCACTTGTGACAAACATAAGCTCCCAACCTTTATTTGAAAGTTGATTCATCTTAGAGGTGATGAGCGCATCGTTAGAGGCAATATTTTGAAAGTTAATACCAGCCAAGCTGTAGAAGTTCAAAAGTTTAGACTCATTCAGGTCATCGATTTTTGCATCTTTTCTCTTAACACTACCCTGATTGCTTTTTTTCCCGTCAGTTCTTTCGGTAGTAAAATCATCTATATCTACTTCGGAGGTGCTTTCAATAAGCCTTGATCTACCAAGTCCTCCTGGTACAATAGATTCGACAATGGTGATAACCTTGTATTCGACTTGAGAAAATCCATATTCAACGAATCCAAATAAGGCAATGGCAGTAAGAATAATTAGTTTTTTCATGGCTTGAGTTTATTGTTTTATATTAAGATTTAAAATTTGGCTTAGTGCAAAATCTATGCTAAAGGTATTTTTATGGTTACTGTCGTCCCTTTATCACTGTTTTTAAATTTCAGCGCACCATTATTTCTGATTATCAAATCCATACTAAGCGTTAGGCCAAGTCCAGTTCCCTTTTCACCCATAGTACCTTCTTCAGAATTTAATGCCGTAACTCCGCTATGAAGCTGTTCTATAATTTCCTCACTTATGCCATCACCACTATCTACTACTTCAATGCACATATTTTCATTTTCAGTGAAGCTCCTGATATGAATTTTTTCACCTTCAGGAGTAAACTTGATAGCATTATTAAGGATATTTCTTAAAACAAGGTTTAGTGATTCTGGATCAGCATTAACATTTAATGGACTGCTTTCAGAATATATGATTTCTACTTTCTTTTTCTTACTTACATCCTTCATCATTTCTATGTTTCTAATGATGAGGTCATTTATATTAATCTCTTCTGGAGATAAATTGAGTCCATCCATTTGTCCTCTGGCCCAATTCAGAAGGTTATCCAGATTGAAGGTTACTATCGTGAGGCGGTTATTCACCTTATTAATAAATTGAGACAGATTTTCCTGAGTGATATTTCCTGAAATATTGATAATGCCTTTTAATGAATTTAATGGAGCACGAATATCATGACTAATGACACTCAAAAGTCTATTTTTAGTTTCGTTTAATGATACCAGTTCAGCTTCAGTCTTTTTTAGTTTGGTAACATCAACAACATATACAGCAAGGGCAATTTGCTCCTTACGAGAGTCGTATACAGGAATATATTTGCCTAAACTATGAATAACATTCTGCTTATCGATTTCAGCAATTTCATCAAACTCACGACCTATTCCTTTGAATCCATCGTTGATTAAGAGTCGATGTGTCTTAAGTATAGATTCTGGCAATATCTCACTGTAATGCTTACCTTCTATTTCAGAAATGGGCATTTTAAAGGCTTTCGCATATTGTGAGTTTGCAATAAGATACTTGCCCTTCATGTCTATCATACTGATGAAAACGGGCAGGCTGTCTATTGTTGATCTTAAAAGTTGTCTGTTTGCAAATAACTCATCTCGCTGTTTAAGTATTTCTTTTTCCTGCTTTTGCAGCTCTTCACCAAACTCTTCTACTTTACCTACACTTCTTATCAGCTCTTGCTTAAAAATGCTAATAAAGAAGTATACACAGCCGAAAGCTACTAATGCATTGAGATATGCCATAATGGTGTCGCTGGTTATCGGCAGGCCGGCAATGGTTTGCCTGAGGGTAATCATTACCAGAGTGCTTACAACATTGAAAGAGAATAAAATAGATTTTAAAGGATTGTTCATAAGCACCACAATAAGCGTAGAGTAACCAACCAAAAACACCTCATTATGTCGATTTTGAAAATTAAAAACTGCCCTGAATGTCACTATGTCAACGAAAATAAGCCCCAACCCCAGAAATATAAATCGTGCCAGTTGGTATCTGCCGACTTTATTTAAGTAAATAGTTGGAAAGGCAATAAAAAGGCAACCACTTAAGATTAACAGAGCCTGAGAATTGGCACCTAGTACAATATTGAGCATGCTGAAAGCAAGCATAAGCCCAGCGGATATTAAAGCAAAAATATTGACGAGCCTGATTTTCCGTTGTTCAAACAACAATTGCCCCTCATTAACCCCCAGATTTATAACGTCCTTAAAAAAGCTGATCATTGATTATTATAAATAGAAGCCAAAATATAGTCATTTTAGAATAACCACAATAGGTTATAATCAAATTATGTAATGATAATGCACTGATTCTTAGGGTATTTTTAGTTGATTAAGAACTAATTTTTTGAGCTAATGACAAGTGAAGGAAAGCTTTTTTGTATTTTGGTTAACAATTTACTACTCAAATGAAGCACTACATATTTACATTTATACTGACTTTACTGACCTCAGCCATTATTGCGCAAGATAATATCTCAATGAAGGTAATGTCCTACAACCTCAAGTTTGATGATAAAAATGACCCAGTTAACAATTGGGATAACAGGAAAGATCAGGTAATTGGTCTATTGAAATACCATGAGCCAATGATATTTGGAACTCAGGAAGGGTTACACCATCAGTTGGAAGATATAAAAGCAGGCCTTTCAAGTTTTGAATATATAGGTGTAGCCCGGGATGATGGAAAACAAAAAGGAGAATATTCTGCCTTCTTTTATAATACTAAATATTTCAAATCCATAAAGTCAGGTACATTTTGGTTGTCAGAAACTCCGGCATCACCATCTAAAAGCTGGGATGCCGCTTTGCCTCGAGTGTGTAGCTGGGCGGAAATGGAAGACATGAATACTAAAAAACATTTTTTCATCTTCAATACTCACTTTGATCATATTGGTGTGGTTGCTCGTGAGAAGAGTATTGGGGTGATTATTAATAAAATAAAGGAGCTGGCGAATGACCTACCTGTTGTGGTAATGGGAGACTTCAATTTTGAAGATGATACAGCACCTTATAAGAGAATGACCGAATTCATGAGTGATACAAGATTGGTAAATGGCGTTGAGCCTTATGGCCCTGAAGCTACATTTAATGGCTTTCATTTTGATAAGCAACCTGAAGTAAGGATTGATTATATTTTTGTCAACGATCAAATCAAGGTGAAATCATATGCTACGCTCAGCGATAGTCAAGACATGGCCTATCCGTCAGACCATTTTCCGGTGGTGGCTGAGGTTGAGTTTTGAGCTTTTAATTAGTTGCTTCTGACTTATTCGCCAACTGTCCACAAGCGGCATCGATGTCTTTACCTCTACTTCTCCTTACGGTTACTGAAATATCATTTTCTTCAAGCACCTTGACATATAGTCCAATGGCCTCGGGAGCTGCCTGCTGAAACTCACCGTCATCTATTGGGTTGTACTCAATCAGATTTACCTTGGAAGGTATAATCTTGCAGAATTTGACCAGTGCTTCTACATCCTCCTTCTTATCATTCAGGCCTTTCCATACGACATATTCATAAGTCACCTTGCGCTTGGTGATATTATACCAATGTTTGAGTGCATCAGCCAAATCATCCAATGGACTTGACTGATTGATCGGCATAAATTGTGAACGCTTTTCGTCAATGGCCGAGTGTAATGAGATGGCCAGATTAAACTTAACACCATCATCCGCCATTTTTTTGATCATTTTAGGTATGCCGACTGTGGATAGTGTAATTCTTTTGGCAGACATTCCAAGACCTTTATCTCCAGTGATTTTATCTATGGCAGCAATTACGTTGTTGTAATTCAACAATGGTTCCCCCATACCCATAAACACAATGTTCGTCAAAGGCCTGCCAAAGAACTGATCTCCCTGCTCTTTAATGGCCACCACCTGATCGTAGATCTCATCAGGGTTAAGGTTTCGCATTCTCTTAAGTCTTGCAGTAGCACAAAAATGGCAATCGAGACTACAACCAACTTGTGAAGAAATACAAGCTGTTATTCTTTTATCAGTCGGTATAAGCACTGATTCTACAGTCATTCCATCAAATAGCTTTACGGCATTTTTAATGGTTCCGTCATTACTGCGCTGCATGTCATCCACGGCAATGTGATTGATGACAAAGTCCTTCTTCAATTGCTCTCGGGTAGAAAGCGAAAGGTTGGTCATCTGATCAAAATCCTTGGCAGATTTCTTCCATAGCCACTCATCTACCTGCTTGGCACGAAATTTCTTCTCGCCAATAGATTCGAAATATTCACCAATCTGCTCAACCGATAGTTGTCTTATATCTTTTTTGGTTGCCTCTGCCATAAGTTGCAAAGATAGGGAGTTATAGCCCCTGCTCTAATTTTTCCTTAAATTTTGGCGGGATAGGAGTGATCTTTTTTTCTTGATAGTTAAGGCACACAATACCGGTTTTGCCTCTTGCCACTTCTTTATTGGTAGCTGCGTTTATCAATTGATAGTACATATCAAATCCGAATTTGTTAAAATCATCAACGGCTATTTTTATTTCCAGTTCATCACCATGAAAACCTTCAGATTTGTAAACAACTGCTGCATCGGCCACAATGATTCCAACACCATCATCAATGGATAGTTCATCTTTTATGTTCATTGCTTTTAATAGCGCCATTCTACCTTCTTGCATAATGGTTAATATGGCATCATTGCCTACATGCCCACCATAATTGACATCTGAAATGTGCACAGTATAGTTAGTTGAAAAAATGAATATTTCAGGAAGATCAAGTTTTATTCGAGCCATAGATTTTGTGTTTGGTCGAAGATAATCATGTTCATGAAAAGCGACAAGTTGCTATATTTTTTCACCTTGAATCGTAAAATATTGCCATAATGGCATGAAATATTACAAAGTATTTAAAAATGCAGGTCAGAATGGCCTGATCTCTTCATTGGAGTATTATTTGACGAATAGAGGTTGGAGGAATTAATAAAATGAATTTTGATAAATACACAGTAAAATCTCAGGAAGTGCTTCAGAAAGGAGCTGAAGTAGCTACCGGGAACGGACAGCAAGCTATTGAGCCTGGGCATTTACTCAAAGCCATATTGACATCAGATGAAAATCTGATTTCATTTTTGGTAAAGAAGATGAACGTAAATGCGCAGCATCTTAGCAATAAGCTGGATGAAATTATAGACTCTTACCCTAAAGTAAGTGGACAACAGCCCTACCTTTCTAATGATGCCGGTGCAGCTTTGCAGAAGGCTGAGAAAGAACTTAAAACCTTTAATGACGAATATATTGCCGTAGAGCACATACTTATAGGTCTTCTACAAGGCAAAGACAAAGTTGCTTCTTTGTTAAAGGATGTTGGTTTTGAATATAAGGGTTTATTAACAGCCATTAAAGAGTTAAGAGGCAATAGTAGAGTGACAGACCAGAATGCTGAGTCTAAATACAAATCACTTGAGCGCTATTCTATCAATTTGAATGAGCAGGCCAAGAAAGGCAAGATTGATCCTGTAATTGGTCGTGATGATGAAATAAGAAGGGTACTTCAGATTCTATCTAGAAGGACAAAGAACAATCCAATTCTTTTAGGTGAACCGGGTGTTGGTAAAACTGCCATTGTTGAAGGCATGGCTCAACGAATTGTTGATGGTGATGTGCCTGAAAATCTTAAAGATAAAATTTTGATCTCGCTGGACATGGGACTGCTTGTAGCAGGTGCTAAATATAAAGGTGAGTTTGAAGAAAGGTTGAAAGCAGTTATCAAAGAAGTAACTGACTCTGACGGTCAGATCATCCTGTTTATTGATGAGATCCATACTTTGATTGGTGCAGGTGGAGGAGAAGGAGCAATGGATGCTGCCAACCTTTTGAAACCGGCTTTGGCAAGAGGTGAGCTCCATGCCATAGGTGCTACAACCCTTAAGGAATATCAAAAATATGTAGAAAAGGATAAGGCGTTGGAAAGAAGGTTCCAGGCAGTTACTGTTGATGAACCTAGTCAGACAGATGCCATATCGATCTTAAGAGGTATTAAAGAAAAGTATGAAATACACCACGGGGTGAGGATTAAAGATGATGCGGTTATCGCAGCAGTTGAGTTATCTACCCGATACATTTCAGATCGTTTCTTACCAGATAAGGCCATTGACTTGATGGATGAGGCTGCGGCAAAACTTCGATTGGAAATGGATTCTATGCCTGAAGAGCTAGATGAGTTGAATCGAAGAATCATGCAGTTTGAAATTGAGCGTGAGGCTATAAGAAGGGAGAAGGACAAGGACAAAGAGCGTGAATTGAATAAGGTTATTGCGGAATTGACGGAGTCGAGAAATAATCTGAAGGCAAAATGGGAAAATGAGAAGTCTGTTGTGCAGGGCATAAGAGAGGAGAAGGAGAAGATCGACAAGCTGAAATTTGAAGCTGAACAAGCTGAAAAGGCAGGTGATTTTGGTAAAGTAGCCGAGATCAGATATGGTAAACTGGTAGAAGCAGAGCAGCATTTGGAAGAATATCAGGCTAAGGTAAAAGAGCAGCAAGGTAACAATGCTATGCTGAAAGAGGAGGTTGATAGTGAGGACATAGCAGAGGTGGTAGCACGATGGACCGGAATACCGGTATCAAAAATGCTACAGAGTGAAAGAGAAAAACTATTGGTACTTGAGGACGAGTTGGGTAAGCGTGTGGCAGGCCAGGAGGAAGCTATTAGAGCACTTTCTGATGCAGTGAGGAGAAGCAGGGCAGGATTACAGGATCCTAAAAGACCAATAGGCTCTTTCATATTCTTAGGAACTACTGGAGTTGGTAAAACTGAGCTTTCAAAGGCACTGGCAGAGTATCTTTTTAATGATGATAACGCCATGGTGAGAATTGATATGTCAGAGTATCAGGAAAGACACTCTGTGAGCAGGTTGGTGGGAGCACCTCCCGGGTATGTGGGGTATGATGAAGGTGGTCAGTTAACTGAAGCGGTAAGAAGAAAGCCTTATTCAGTAATACTTCTGGACGAGATTGAAAAAGCGCATCCTGATGTCTTTAATATTTTGTTGCAGGTTTTGGATGAAGGTAGGTTGACTGATAACAAAGGCAGAGTGGCCAATTTTAAAAACACCATCATCATTATGACTACCAATATGGGTTCTCATATAATTCAGGAGAATTTTGAGAAAATGACAGATGAGAATGTTGAGGAAGTAATTGAGAAAACTAAAAAGGAAGTTTTTGAAGTACTGAAGAAGTCCGTGCGACCGGAGTTTCTAAATAGAATAGATGAAACTATCATGTTCAGACCACTGTCTAAAGCTGATATCAGAAAGATTGTAGATATACAATTCAAGCATCTTAAAGATACGCTTGCTGAGAATGGTGTGAAGATTGAAATCTCTGATAAAGCCCTTGATCAGCTTGCCAAGCTTGGTTTTGACCCTCAATATGGAGCAAGACCGCTGAAGCGCGTATTGCAGAAAGAACTGCTTAATGAACTTTCTAAAGAAATATTAGCCGGTAGAGTCAATAAAGATAGCCTGGTTGGCGTTGATATATCATCAGATGGCCAAATCGAGTTTTTAAATCTCGATAAAGTGGAAATCTAGTTCTGATTGGTTGAAAAAGCCTTGATGGATGTTTTACCTCATTGGAACATCTGTCAGGGCTTTTTACTTTTATAAATGGCCCTCTTCTACATTGAAGAATTTTTTCAGCTTCACCACAGAGTTTTTGTTGGTAATCATAATCAGGTAGTCGCCCTCAGTAATCTTAACAGACTCTTCAGGGTTTTTCATAAGTTTTCGAGTTTCTCCATCCACCTTTACTATACCTATTAATACTACATTAAATTCCTTTTTCATGTCATAGAACACCTTGTCATAGAACTGATCTATATATGGGTTGTCTTCTATAACCTTATATTGTTTTATATCATAATGTTCATTCGTTTGTGGGTAGGCAATAATCTCTTCAGAGTAAATGGCTACATCAGGTTCGAAAATATAACTTGCCAACAAACGTGAGGCTATTTCGTGTTTTGATACTGCATATGTAACGCCTGCACTTTGAAAAGTACTTTTCAGGTTGGCATTGTCCAGCGTAACTACAAAATTCAGATTATTAAAGTGCTTTTTAAGATTAAGTACATATACGAGCTTTTCAGTATCATCATTTAGGTTAACAAACACAATAGAACTATCCAGAATGTTCATTTTATTGAGGTACTCAAAATTGTTATAGTCTGAGAACAAAGTGAATACATTTTTCTTGGGATAGAACTCCTGAATGATATCGATATTATCCTTTTCTTTTGTAACAATGGCGATACTTCTGCCGGCAGCAATAAGTTGGTCAACAACGGCCTTACCAAAATCTGACCATCCAATCATGACCACATGATTTGTGAAATTTGTTCCGTTCATACCCAGTTTGTTATGTTCTTTTATAGTGCTCATAATGCTGCTAATCTGACCTATGATTACACCATAGAAACCAAGGCTAGCAATAAGAAAGATAGAGGCAAACATTTTACCTTCATGGGTAACAGGGTGTAAATCACCATATCCCACTGTAGTAAGGGTAACTATAGAAAACCAAACTGCATCGCCAAAGTCTTTGATTTTAGCTGTCGGATCGTGTGCCTCAATTCTTATCAACATTGCTAATAATGCTACATAGCAAATGATAAAAAGTACAACGACAGTGAAAAAGCGTAAGTAATTGGGTTTCTTCATTTTGCAACTATCAAATTCTAAGATAATAAAATTGAAAGCGGATAAAAGTGTTTCAACACTGTTTTTAGTTGGAAAGAGGGTGCTCTTTTTAGGTTGATTTGCAAAATAGGCCGTGGGGTCAGCTGAAAGGCTATTAAAACCTATTACGAAATATTTCGTAATAAACTAGGATAAGAAGAAAACCTAATCTATAATTGTATTACGAAATAGTTCGTAGATAGTATGATTCCACAACCGACAGAAAAAGAGTTAGATATTTTGCAAGTGCTTTGGGCCAAAGGTCCTCAGACTGTAAGAGAAGTAAACGACCAACTTCGATCAGAAAAGGAGATAGGTTATACAACCACTCTAAAGATATTGCAGATTATGCATGACAAGGGTTTGGTATCGCGAGAGCTTAAAGGTAAAACTCATATTTACAAGTCGATTATTTCTGAATCGGCAACTCAGCAAAAAATGTTGGATAAGGTGGTTGATAAGGTATTCAAAGGTTCAGCTATGAATTTGGTCATGCAGGCGCTCGGTAATAGCAAATCAACTGATAAAGAGCTCGATGAGATTAGAGCGTATATTGATCAACTTAAGAACGATAAAAATGATTGATCTACTTAAAAATATCGATTTAGTGGTGCCTATGATTGGTCATACACTTATTCACTCATTGTGGCAGGGCTTATTGGTTTATTGCCTGCTGTTTCTTGTACTTGCTATTTTCAGAGTGAGCAATAGTAAAATTAGATATACATTTTCAGTAGCTGCATTAGGGGTTTATTTGATAAGCACAGTTGTTACATTCTTCTGGCTATTTGATCCAGCAGTATCAATGGGTGGAGGAGTTAAAAATATTCAAATCCTATTTGATAAAGATTTTGATGCTGTTTACGACTTTTCGTTTACCAGTTGGTTGGCACAGAATATGAATATCATATTATCAGTTTGGAGCACTGGTGTTCTTTTTATGGTTGTCAGACTTTTGGGTGGCTGGTATTTACTTACCAGAATAAAGAAAAACGCCCTCAGTTGCTCTAATGAATTATGGTTAAATAAGTTAAAGCTGTTGAAGTCACGCTTAAATATGACAGCAAATGTCATCTTAAAAGTTTCTAATAGGGTAGATGTGCCAATGGTATTTGGAACAATAAAGCCAATTATTATAATACCTACTTCATTGCTTACAGGGCTATCAGACGATCAACTTGAGATCATTCTGGCGCATGAATTAGCACACGTTAAAAGGTATGATTTTATAGTTAATGTACTCCAGCATTTGGTGGAAGTAGTATTCTTCTTCAATCCATTTGTATGGTTAATATCTAACCTCATTAGAACTGAGAGAGAAAATGCCTGTGATGATTTGGCACTTTCAGTATCTGGTGATTCTTATAGTCTGGCATCAACGCTACTTCGTGTAGAAGAGATTCGCAGACAACCTCAACTCGCATTATATTTCTCAAACAATAACAACATATTTCACAGAATTAAACGATTAACAGGTATGAAAACTCAAAACTTACTCGATACCAGAATGGTCATACTGGTATTATTTGCCGCCTCATTAATGAGCTTTAGTTGGTATTCGATTAACGCGAAAAACCAGCAGAAAAAAGAAGAACCTTTAGAGGTCGAATCTTTTGAACCCCCTTATATAGATGTGAATTTGAATGTTGAGGTTGATCCTCAAATTGATGTCGAACCTGATCTGGATCTTAGCATAAATGAGGAAGTGGCACCAGAAACAATTTTAGTTGAAGCAGACACCACTGAAAAAGACAAAGATGCCTGGAGGTATGAGAAACGCGTGCCCCCTGTGGCTCCAGCACACCCTGTGCCGTCAATACCTGATTTGCCTCCAATGCCACCAATGGTTTTAGATGAATGGACCGAAGCATTTGCACTGAAATTTTCAGAGCAGTTCGCTGACTTCTATGAAGAGCATAAGGAAGAAATGGAGCTAATGATGGACGAATTGCAGGAAACTATGAGCTCGATTGATACGGAAAGATTTGAAGAAGCCCGTTTCATGAAAGAGATGGCCATGAGACAGCGAGAAATGGCCTTGGCTCAAAGAGAGTTAACGAGGTTTGATGAAGAGCATTGGAGAGAAGAAGTAGAAAGAGCTCGGACTTTAGCTAAAGAGCAGATGGAGCTGGAAAGAGAAAGCATGAGATCATTAAGAGAAGAAATGGGGCAACTGGAAAGAGAGATGAAAGTCTTTGAACAAAAGATGAAGAAATTTGATGAAGAACTAAAAGATGAATTGGTAAAGGACGGTTATATCAAATCTTCTGAGGACATTGAAACTCTTGATGTAAATGATGATGGCGAGTTTACGGTCAATGGGAAGAAAATGAGCAGTAAAGACTCCAAAAAGTACGCTGAGATATACGAAAAGTATTTTGATAGTGATGTTAAAGGGTTGAGATATCATAATTAAGAATTAGCAATAGCACTAGAGAAAGGCAGCGCATTAGTGCTGCCTTTATTGTTTATCTCAACTCTAGCAAAGTAATATTCTCTACATGATGTGTGTGCGGAAACATATCAACAGGCTGCACTTCTACGATTTTATATTTTACATCAAGGATAGCTAAATCACGTGCTTGTGTCGCTGGATTACAGCTGATGTAAACTATCTTCTTAGCATTACTATCTAGCAAAACATTACAAACTTCAGGGTGCATTCCTGCCCTTGGTGGGTCAGTAATTATCACATCAGGAGCTCCATTTTTCGCAATAAAATCAGCCGTCATAATATCTTTCATATCACCGGCATAGAAAGAGGTGTTCTCAACGTTATTAATTTTAGAATTGACCTTGGCATCTTCAATGGCGGCATCTATGTATTCCACACCAACAACTTTCTTAGCATTACCTGCCACATAATTGGCGATAGTTCCAGTTCCGGTGTAAAGGTCATAAACCACTTCATCCCCCTTAAGTCCAGCTAATTTCCATGCCTCATGATATAAAATTTCTGCCTGGCTGGCATTAGTCTGATAAAATGACTTTGGACCTACTCTAAAGGTTAACTTTCCGCTACCGTCAGGCTTGGTCATCTGTTCTTCAATGTACGGCAGTCCCTTCACATTAACTACCTCAAGATCATGGTATGTATCATTTCCTTTATTGTTTATAACATAGTTCAAAGATGTAATCTGAGGAAATTCTGCTGCTAGCATTTCAAGAATAGCGTTGGTCCACTCTTCATTATCCTGAGTAACTTGTAGCACGACCATAACCTGACCTGTAGAAGCAGTTCTGATTATCAGATTTCTTAAAAATCCAGTCTGATGAACGAGATTGAAAAATGGTATTTCATTTTCAATACTAAAAGCCTTTACTCTCTTTCTAATACCATTGGAAGGGTCTTGTTGAAGGTGGCAATGGTCTATGTCCAGAATTTTATCAAACCTACCTGGCATATGGAAGCCTAAAGCACTTCTGTCAATATCTTCTCCACTATCAATTTCTTCCCTGGTGAGCCATCGACTATCTGAGAAGGTAAATTCAAGCTTGTTTCTGTAGTAGTTAGTTTGCTCAGAACCAATTATAGGGTTCATCTTGTCGAATTTAACTTTTCCTATGCGCTCCAAATTGTCAACTACTTGCTGCTGTTTGGTATCTAGTTGCACCTGATAGTCGATATGCTGCCATTTGCAACCGCCACATGTTCCGAAATGCTCACAGAATGGTTCACTTCTTAGTTTAGAATAGCTGTGAATTTTTAATGGAACTGCCTGCAAGTAGCTTTTCTTTCTTTTCGTGATTCTGATGTCACAAATATCTCCTGGAGCTACTCTTGGCACAAAAATGATTTGTCCTTCATGACGGGCAATGCAGTTGCCTTCAGCAGCAATCCCTTCAATTTCTATATTATTTAAAATTTTATTTTTTATCTTCATGTTTTATACAATACGCAATCAATCAGGCTTATCTTTAAAAGTTGTTATTAATAGAAAGCTAGCGTATGCGCAAAATTCTACTTACTCTAATTGTTCTTTTGGCTTGCAAACTTACAAGTTTTGCCTCGCATATTGTAGGTGGTGAATTTGAATTATTGCACCTACAGGATTATGATTATAGTCTCAACATGGTTATGTACTTTGATGAGATAAATGGTGCTGCTGGAGCAAGGGAGCAATCAATTATAGTTTATATCTATCGTAAGCATGACAATGTCAGAATGGGTTCTTATACCTTAAATGTAGCGGAGGATCAATTGGTGCCCTACAGCAATGTTGAGTGTAGTGATGGACAGCTAGTTACTTCAAGATTGTATTATTCAAATACAATTACATTACCACCTGGTCAGTTTAATCATCCTGATGGTTACTATGTCGCTTATGAAAGGTGTTGTAGAAACTATACTATCAATAATATTAATAGTGCAGTACCAAATACTGGTGGTATTAGTGCAGGTCAAACATTTTACCTTGAGTTTCCACCAGTGGTAAAAGATGGTGAGCAATTTATTAATTCTACTCCACGATTATTTCCTCCATTGAGAGATTATGGATGTGTTGACAAATTTTATTTTGCTGATTTTGGAGGTATCGATGATGATGGCGATTCACTTGTTTATAGTATGGTTACTCCATACAGCACTGTAGACACACAGTTAGCATATCCTATTAACCCAAATCCAGGGCCTTATCCAGAAGTAGTCTGGCAAGAGGGTTTTAGTTTAGAAAATGTTATCAATGGCTCTCCTGATTTAAAAATATCAGAAGTTGGGCTCCTGACTGTAACACCTAAGTTTGAAGGCTTATTTGTTTTCGCTGTAAAATGCGAAGAATATCGAAATGGTGAGAAAATTGGTGAAATGCGCAGGGATTTTCAAATGCTTGTTGTGAGCAATTGTGCCAATGAATCGCCAGTCGTACGGGCTCGTGAAAAAGGGAAGTCTGGTTTTTATGTAGAAGGCAATGAGCTTTACTTTCCTTATGTGGCCGATGAGCGCTGTGTAGAGATACTGGTAAATGACGTTCCAGTTAGTGGTGAATTTTCTGAAGATGTAACCATTAGAGCCATTCCTATAAATTTTAATGCAAAACTAGAAGGTATTGAAATTTTGGAAACCCTAAATACACCATTGAAATCGGTAATAGACACTGCTCGATTTGAAGTATGCTTTCCTCAGTGTCCTTATGTTATTGGAAAACCATACAAAATAGGCATCATTGCTTTAGATGACGCATGTCCGCAACCTGCGCTCGATACGGTGATAGTTACACTGAATATACAAGAGCCTCCAAACACCAGGGCCTTCTTTGCAGAAACAGTCAACAGTCCAAAGATCAATCAGATCTCTAAAAATGTGACTTCTGTTGCTAATGGTAGTTTGACCTTTGATATCAATGGTTTTGATTTGGAAGATGAGGTTTTACTTGATATCACACCTTTGGGTTTTAATCTGGCGGATGTGGGCATGACATTTACTGAGCCGGTTTATGGCAGTAATGATGTCTCCACAACTTTCAACTGGAATTACGATTGTAATACAGAAGATCTAAATTTTTATCAGGGGCGGGATGTGCCCGTCAGTTCAGGCGTGAGGAAGGCTTTTGATATCTTGTTGAGGGTTGATGATATTGATCAATGTACTTACGAGGATGCAAAGGAGATAATCCTGACCCTCAATATTGACTTCCCTGATCAAACAAAACCTAAAGTTTTTGAGGTCTCTAAACCTGGTGCTAGTTACCAAATGCTTAAATATAATTATGGGGAGACAATAGATCTCAACATTAAAGCTCGGGACAATGACAATGATCTAATTTCATTATTTGGAATACCTAAGAACTTTAATTTTGAAGATATTGGGATGACCTTTGAAAATAAGGAAGGCTATGGTAATCCTGGAATTACAAGCAACTTGTTCTGGGGTATTCCTTGTACTTACAATAGCGAGCTGGATTCTTTGAGGGTATCATTTTATGTAGAAGATTTAGATGATTGTCAGTTGTCTAATACAGACACATTGGATATTGATATTTTGCTTTCTCCGCCAATCAATTCGTCACCTGAGGTATTTATGACTAGTCTTAACGATGTTGAAATCATCAAGGATAGCATAAGTGTACTTGTTGGAGAAACCATTGAGGTAAACATCAGAGCTCTTGATCTCGAGGGGGATGTTGTAGTTCTGGATCTTTTAGAGCGAAATACCGATGACCCATTTATCTTTGAATCGGCCGAGGGTACAGGTGCTGTTCAATCATTGTTCAGCTGGACAACAGCATGTGTGGACCTTACAGGACCTGACTTAACCAGAGACTTGGAGCTAACGTTCCTGGCACAGGACCAGAATTGCTATGAGTCAAGGTCAACTTTAAGAACGTTGAAGATCCATGTTCAGGATCTGGAGAACGGGGGAGAACAGTTGTTGCCACCTAATTTCTTTACTCCAAATGGTGATGAGTATAATGCCTTCTTTGGAATGTTTAAGAGAGATGAAAACACTAATGAACTAAGAAATATTCTGCCTATTGACAATTGTGCAGGACAGTTTGAGGAGGTTGTGATATTCAATAGGTGGGGGCGTGAGATTTTCCAAAGCGGTGATCGCGAATTCAAATGGTTTGGCGAAGATGCAGCTGCTGGAGTATATTACTACCAAATCAGATATACTAACCAGAAATATCAGGGATCAGTAACAGTAATGTATTAATTGCTAAAAGCTATTTTCTTGAGCTTATCAGTTTTGATGTAACCAGTTTTGTTGTCAAATTCCACTTTTGTCCATACATCATATTCACCTTTGGTCTGTAGCCTGTTACCCTTATCGATAATGCTAATCACCTCAGCTCCAGCCCCAGGTCCACTCATCATGTAAGTGCTTGATTGATTGATTATAGCCTTATCATAGTCATGTCCAAAGTTGAGAATGTAGAAAAGTATAGCCAGAGAAATTGACATGAAGGACGCAGGCAGAATAGGACTTCTTTTTAAGTTGAATTTCAGGTGGTAGGTAAAAGCCAAAAATAAAATAGCAAGTGCCATTACCAATCCGCAGATGATAAAGTAATATTTATAGAAGATGGTCTGTATGAATTCAAAATCGCTGAATTCATAACCCTTCATGTTTCTTTTTTTAGAGAGCTCTTCCATTTTGGAAAGCACCTTTTTGTCTGCAGTTTGCAGGTAGTAAAGGTTAAGGTAGTATAACGCATCACTATAGCCACCAAGCCCTTCTTTGATATAGGCCATTTTTAAAAGCATAGAAGGACTCGATTTCTTTTCTAGTTCGAGTATTGACTTGTAAAGTTCAAAAGACTCAGTGTACTTCTTTTTTTCAAATAGAGAATCTGCTAAAGTCAAAGTGGTCTGAGCCTTGGCCACTTGAGCAGTGAGAATTAATAAAAAAACATATACTACTTTTCTCATGCCGCAAATATAAGTTGAGAGTTTGTATTTTGCTTCATTGAGATGTTGGATTATACAAGCGGCAAATAATCTTAATTTTTTAATTAAATATCTTGCAGAAGTTTTGGAATTAAAATCGGAGGTATTACATTTGCAACTCCATTGAAAAACAGGGCTCTGAAAAGGAGCTTTTTTAATGGAAAATGTTTTAAGATTCAGTAGCTCAGCTGGTAGAGCATAACACTTTTAATGTTAGGGTCCTGGGTTCGAGCCCCAGCTGGATCACATCAAAAAGGCTTCCAATTTGGAAGCCTTTTTTGTTTCTGAAAGAATTGTGAAAATCTGAATTCTCAGCACCAATTTTTTTATCCCACTCTTAATAAATAAATTGGTCGTTTCCCATTTAACTACACCTGCGATGAAGTTCAGAGTATTAGCGGCAATTCTATTAAGTTGCCATTTTGCCTTTTCACAAACAACCCTTATTACAGCTGATCAACTATTTGATGGTAATGCAATGCATACCAACTGGGGAATTGTAGTAAAAGAGAATCGGATAGTGGAGGTTGGGCCTGTGGCTAAGCTTAGGACTAAACCAGATACTACTATCTCATATACTGGAGGATCAATCATGCCAGGTATGATTGAAGGTCATTCACATGTACTTCTTTATCCTTACGACCAGACTGATTGGAATGATCAGGTACTCAAAGAGTCAAGAAGTCTAAGGGCCATAAGAGGTTCTGTGATGGCTAAAAGAAATTTAATGGCTGGTTTTACTACCATTAGAGATTTAGGTTCTGAAGGAGCAGAATATGCAGATGTGGCAGTAAAGCAAAGTATAGAACAAGGGATAACAATCGGACCGAGAATGCTGGTGGCAGGTAAGGCCATAGTGGCTACAGGTAGCTATGGCCCTAAAGGTTTTCATCCTGATGTTCATGTGCCACTTGGTGCAGAACCAGCCGATGGTAATGATTTGATCAGAGTGGTAAGAGATCAAATAGGTAATGGTGCAGACTTTATAAAAGTATATTCAGACTATCGCTGGGGGCCTAATAAAGAGGCCATGCCTACATTTTCTTTAGAAGAATTAAAGCTAATTGTTGAGACTGCGAAAAGCAGTGGCCGAGTTGTAGTTGCTCATGCTTCAACAAACGAAGGCATGCGAAGAGCAACTTTGGCTGGAGTTGTTTCTATAGAACACGGAACTGACGCTTCAGATGAAGTTTTAAAATTGATGAAGGAACGAAACGTTGCTCTGTGTCCTACTTTGGCGGCAACTTATTCTATAACAAAATACCGTGGTTGGGATGGTCAGTTGCCAGAGCCTGAAGGAATAAAGGCTAAAAGAAATTCTTTTGATAAGGCGATTAAAAATGGTGTCACTATTGTTGCTGGTGGTGATGTGGGTGTTTTTCCTCATGGCGAAAATGCTCTTGAGCTTACCATGATGTCAGATTATGGGATGCCAAATATTGATGTGCTAAAATCCGTAACCTCAGTTAATGCCAAAGTGTTTAAGCTAAAAGAATTGGGTGAACTTAAAACCGGATATTTGGCAGATATTATAGTTGTAGACGGTAATCCTGAAAAAGATATCAATGCTTTAAAGTCTATAAAAATGGTAATGAAAGATGGTGAGATCTATAAAAAGTAAATTTATGAATAGACTAATAGTTACTTTGATAGCAGTTTTACTCCCATTGATTGGTTTTTCACAATCGGCAAAAGATATATTAAGTAATTCAATATCTTACCATGACCCTAATGGATTCTGGAATTCATTTCAGGGAAATTTGAAGATTGATTTAAATCAGCCTGATGGTTCAAATCGGAAAAGTGATATTAATATTGATTTGCCAAAAGCTGAATTTTCAATGACCGAAAGAAGGGGAGAAGATGTGGTTACACGTGTAATAGATAAGGAAGGGTGTTCAATATTATTTAACGGTCGGTCTGACTTCTCTAAGGAAGAGAGTAAAAAGTTTGGTCTTACTTGTGATAGGGCAAGTATGTATAAAAACTACTATACATTTCTGTACGGACTTCCTATGAAGTTGAAAGATAGCGGCACCATTCTACATAACGAGCTTGAACAGGTGGAATTCAAAGGAAATGATTATTTAAAACTTAAAATCACTTTTGAAGAAGGAGTGGGGACAGATACCTGGTATATTTATTTGAATCCCGAAACCTATGCCATGGAAGTTTATCAGTTCTATCATGATGAGACTAAAAATGATGGAGAGTATATTTTATTGTCTGAGTTGATCGAGTACCGGGGAATGCAAATTCCTAAAGTAAGAAAGTGGTATACTAACAAAGAAGATAAATGGTTGGGTACTGATGACTTAGTTAGCATATCTTCACTGCGATAAAAATAGCGAATGACAGATTCTAATAACTTCAATTTTAGCGAGTACATCCAATTGCGATGGGGCGATCTTGATCCTCTTGGACATGTAAACAATGCCCTCTACATCCAATATTTTGAAATGGGTCGTGGTAAATATATGGTTACGGCAAGTGAAACCTGGGATTGGCATAAGCATATGTTTCTGATAGCAAATATTAGCTGCGACTACAGAAGGGAATTAAAAATGACCGATAAGAATGCCCATGTACATGTAAGGATGGGGAAATTTGGCACCAAGAGCTTCGAATTAGAATATGCTATAACTTCAGGAGAAAATCATGAGACACTGCATGCTACAGGCAAGAGTGTTCAGGTAATGTTTAATACCAAAACCAGGGCTACAGAAGAAATTCCCGAGTGGCTGAGGGAAGAAATAGGCTCGTTTGAGGGGCATCGATGAACCTATAAACTTCCTTAAAATAACTTTTAAATTAGATTTACGTATCTTTGTTTCAGCGTGAAGAGAGTACTATCCATATTTCTGTCATTTATACTGCTAGCCAGCACGGTTAACATTACCCTTGGTACACACTATTGCGGAGGGATAGCTGTGGATGCTTCTTTGATGATAGGTCATCAGCATCTCGACTGCGGAATGGGTAGCATGGACAACATGGAATCAGAGAGGGAGGATGAAACTTCTATCTCAAAAAAATGCTGTGATAATGACTATGAGACACTATCTACTGACCATAGTCTTAAAACCTTAAGTCTAAAAAAGGATTTCCAAAAAGACATACTTCTTCACAAAGGCTTAATTTTTGAGCCTGTGTTGGCAAGTTCTTCAATGCCATTGGTCGTTCCGTATTACAGGCCACCAACAGTCAATACAGACTTCATTGTTCTTCACCAGTCCTTCTTAATATGATTTATTGAGCCTCTTTTGGCATGAGCCTTAAGAGTCTGTTGTTTTAGCGCCACCTTTAATTGGCGCATTTGATTTACTATAATCATTGAACAATGCTCAATAAACTAATAAAATACTTTCTAGATAATAAACTTATAACAGTACTTCTCCTCCTACTTTTTGTAGGCTGGGGAATTGTGACGGCACCATTTGGGTGGAAAAACAATTGGCTACCAAGTGATCCGGTGCCTGTTGATGCTATACCTGATATAGGAGAAAATCAGCAAATTATATTTACTTCCTGGGCAGGTAGGTCTCCCCAGGATATTGAAGATCAAATCTCCTATCCACTGACCACCTATTTGTTGGGTATTAACGGTGTGAAGTCAATAAGGAGCTCTTCAATATTTGGTTTCTCGTCTATCTACATCATTTTTGATGAGGATACCGAGTTCTACTGGTCAAGATCCCGGATTGTTGAAAAACTAAATTCTATACCCTCTGGTCTCCTGCCTGATGGTGTTCAGCCTGCATTAGGGCCTGATGCTACAGCACTTGGTCAGGTGTTTTGGTATACTATAGAAGGTAGAGATACCCAAGATAATGTAACTGGTGGCTGGGATTTGCACGAACTTCGTTCTGTTCAGGATTACTATGTTAAATATGGGTTAAATGCGACTGAAGGAGTTTCAGAGGTTGCCTCAATTGGTGGTTTTGTAAAGGAATATCAGATTGATGTAAAACCCGATGCCTTGCAGGTTTATAACATCCCTTTAACTAAAGTTGCTCAGGCAGTTTCAAAATCAAATAGAGACGTTGGAGCTAAAACCCTGGAGATTAATCAGGCTGAATATCTTGTAAGAGGCTTAGGCTATGTGAAGTCTGTAGAGGATATTGAAAACGCAGTAGTGCAAGTTAATAATAATGTGCCTATCAGAGTTAAAGATGTGGCCAACGTGGTTCTTGGGCCATCTACACGCAGAGGCGTTTTGGATAAAGGAGGTGCCGAAGTAGTTGGAGGTGTGGTCGTGGCCAGGTATGGAGCCAATCCTTTGAAGGTGATTGATGATGTGAAGGTTAAAATCGGAGAGATGGCTTCCGGACTTCCTAAGAAAACCCTAGCCGATGGAACAGTTTCTCAATTGACCATTGTTCCATTTTACGATCGCTCAACACTTATTCATGAGACATTAGGCACCCTTGAAGAGGCCTTATCGCTCGAAATATTGATTACTATTTTGGTGGTTATCATTATGGTCTTTAATATTCGTGCCTCACTACTTATTACCAGCTTGCTGCCTCTTGCAGTTTTAATGGTTTTTATTGCCATGCGATATTTTGGTATTGATGCCAATATTGTGGCCCTATCAGGTATAGCCATAGCCATTGGTACCATGGTGGATTTAGGTATAATCCTGTCTGAGAATGTGATAAAACATGTTGATGAGTCTGGAAGTAAGCTGCCTTTGAAGGATGTGATTTATAATGCATCCAGTGAAGTAAGTTCCGCTATCATAACTGCAGTAGCCACCACTATAGTCAGTTTTTTACCTGTATTCACTTTGGAGGCTGCTGAAGGTAAGCTTTTTAGACCATTGGCATTCACCAAAACCTTTGCCCTGATAGCTGCTCTGATAGTAGCACTTTTTATACTTCCAACATTGGCGCATTGGTTCTTTGGACTGAAATTCGATAAAAATAAAATCAAATATGGTGCAAACCTAATATTAGGTATAGCGGCAATTTATTGCATGTTCATAGGCTCTTGGTTTCTGGCCATCTTTATCTCGCTTTATCTTGTAGCTATCATAGTAGAAGACAAGTTAAGCCATTCCATTGCCTGGTTGAAGTATCTGAGTTTAGGTATTATTTTACTTGGCGTTACCTGGCTACTGACAGAATATTGGCTGCCGCTTGGACCAGCATTAGGCTTTCCGCTCAACTTTGTTTTCGTAATAATACTATTGACCTTTATTTTAGCTTTCTTCTGGGCTCTGGAGCATTATTATGAGCAGATACTGTCTGTTTGCCTCGAAAACAAAAAGACTTTTATTGCCATTCCAACGATCTTAGTCGCGCTAGGGCTTAGTATTTGGTTGGGATTTACCACGGTTTTTGGATTTATTCCTAATGCCTTTGATGCGATAGGCGTAAATATTAGAACTAACGCTGCATGGTCATATATGGCCCACAAATTCCCAGGTGTTGGAGAGGAGTTTATGCCTTCATTAGAAGAAGGTAGCTTTTTACTCATGCCTACTTCCATGCCGCATTCTGGAATTGAGTTTAATAGAAAGGTAGTTGGTCAACTGGATATGATGGTTACTGCTATTCCTGAAGTTGAAATCACTGTTGGGAAATTAGGGCGTGTAGAATCAGCACTGGATCCGGCACCAATTAGTATGTATGAGAATGTAATCAATTACAAACCAGAATACATGCTTGATGAGAAGGGTCATCGACAGCGCTTTAAGGTAGAGGGCGATGATAATTTTGTTCTTAAAGATAATTCAGTTGTCTCCAACGAAGAAGCACTTCTTCAAAATGTAGAAAAAGGACAATTGATTCCTGATGATGGTGGTCGGTTTTTTAGAAACTGGCGTTCGCACATTCACTCTACTGATGATATCTGGAATGAGATTGTAAAAGTCACTAAGATACCTGGTGTAACTTCTGCACCTAAGCTACAGCCTATTGAAACAAGGCTGGTAATGCTTCAAACGGGTATGAGAGCACCTATGGGTATTAAGGTATATGGACCTTCACTACCAGTTATTGAAAAATTTGGTGTGCAGTTGGAAGGTATTTTAAAGAAAGTGCCATCTGTAAAAGAAGAAGCTGTTTTTGCAGACAGAATAGTGGGTAAACCGTACCTCCAATTGAATATTAACCGAGAAGAGATAGCTCGCTATGGCTTGAGTATTGAGGATGTTCAGCAGGTCATTGAAATGGCTATTGGCGGTATGAAAATAACTTCCACTGTTGAAGGCAGAGAGCGCTATCCTGTAAGGGTGCGTTACCCAAGAGAACTGCGCGATGACCCGGATGCGATCAGAAGTATTTTAGTGCCAACACCAACAGGGACACAAATACCATTAGGCCAATTGCTTGATATTGAATATATGAGAGGCCCGCAGGCCATTAAAAGTGAAGACACATTTTTGGTAGGCTATGTCCTATTTGATAAAGGTGATGGCCATGCAGAAGTGCAGGTGGTGGAAGATGCCAGACAGGCCATTCAAAATGCGATTGATAATGGTCAATTGGAAGTGCCTCCTAGTGTGAGCTTTAAATTCTCAGGAAGCTATGAAAATCAGATAAGAGCAGAGAAAAGGCTTTCCATAATAGTGCCGTTGGTACTTATAGTGGTGTTTTTGATTTTATACATGCAGTTCAAATCCATCGGCACTTCGTTGATGGTATTTGCAGGTGTAGCCATGGCATTTAGCGGAGGTTTTATATTGATCTGGTTTTATGGGCAACCGTGGTTTGGAGATTTTGCCATTGGCAGTATTGGTTTAAGAGATGTTTTCCAAATCAGTAATATCAATCTGAGTGTGGCGGTATGGGTAGGTTTTATTGCCTTGTTTGGTATTGCGACTGATGATGGCGTACTGATGGCCACTTACCTTGATCAGAGCTTTGCAAAAAGAACTACTGAAACGGTGGATCAAATAAGAATAGCAGTAATAGCTGCAGGGAAAAGAAGAATTAAGCCAGCTGTAATGACTTCAGCGACAACAATTATTGCATTGCTGCCCATTTTAACGTCCACTGGTCGTGGTTCTGATATTATGATTCCAATGGCAATACCTGCCTTTGGAGGAATGGTGGTAGCGGCAATCACCTATTTTGTTGTGCCAGTGGTGTATTGCTGGCGTGAGGAATTCAAAATAAGAAAATCACAAAATGAAAATATATAATCTATTATTCATCATGATGGTGTGCCTTGCATGTGAGTCTAAACAGGCCCATGAAGTGAAGCATTATGGCACATTAAGAAGCATTAAGCATGAAGGTGATGTTTCTGGTAAAGTGGAACTAGATACCCTCGTTAAAACTCACTTGTATGGGTTGGGTGCACTGGCTGGCATTAAAGGGGAGATTACATTAATCGATGGACAGACTTATGTATCAAAGGTAATTGATAGTACAGCTGTATTAGGGAGTACAACGAATGTTGAAGCAGCTTTATTCGTTTTCAGTTATGTTCATGAATGGGATACCGTTTCTGTTGAAGGTGGTGATGATCTTGAGTTACTGATAAGTGCTAATTTAGAAGAGCGAAACGATTTTGCTCCAACGCCTTTCATGATTATTGGAAGACCAGATATGGTAGATTATCATATTGTAAACCTTGATCCAAAAAGCGAAAATAAAGCGGATCATAAAGCGGGATCATTTACTGATACTATTGAAAAAAGGCAATTGACACTTGTTGGATTTTATGCCAATGATGCTCAAGGTGTTTACACTCATCATGACAGTAATATCCATGTTCATTTTGTTGAGGAGAGCTCCTCATTGACAGGACATGTGGATGATGTGGTATTGGGTGAAGGTGAATTCAAACTTTTAATACCAAAGCCATGAGAATCATATTAACATTCATAGCGCTTTTTGTGAATTGCATAGTGGTTTTAGCCCAGGGCAATTTAGAGCGTTATCAGCAATTAGCATTAGAAAATAACCCTGAGGTGCAGGCCAAATACAAGATTTTTGAAGCAGCAATGGAACGTACAACACAAGTCAATGCTTTACCTGATCCAACCCTTTCTATCGGTTATTTCATATCCCCGGTAGAAACGCGTGTTGGGCCTCAACGAGCCAAAATTTCTTTGAGCCAGATGTTTCCCTGGTTTGGAAGTTTAAGAGCACAAGGAGATGCTGCAGCTGTAGAAGCTCAGGTGTATTATCAGCAATTTTTGGAAACGCAACTTGCTACAGAACTAAAGGTAGCGAAGGCATATTTTCCATTATTAGGGCTTGAATCACTCAAGAAGATCGTTGAGCAGAATCTGGGATATTTAAAAGTGGTTAAAACTGTAGCCACTAGCGCCTATGAAAATGGGAACGTTTCTTTGGCCGATGTGCTAAGAATAGACCTCAACATTAAGCAAGTGGAGTCGAGGCTTAAACTGCTGAATGATAAAGAGAAACCCCTCAAATCAGTATTCAATAATGTTTTGAATATTACTGATTCATTTCAAATCGAATATGATTCATTGAGTATTCCTATTTTTGAAACTGCTGAAGTTGATTTTGAAGGGCACCCGATCATTCAGGAATTGGACTACAAACAACAGGCAGGTGAGGCTAAAATAACGGCAATTGAGAAGTCGTCACTACCAAAATTTGGCTTGGGCTTAGATTATGTATTTGTAGATGAGCGTACTGATATGAATGTGGCAGATAATGGTAAAAATGCCTTTATGCCGATGGTGTCGTTTACGCTACCCATTTTCAGGAAGAAGTATAAATCGGCCATTCAGGAAGTCGAATTTCAGAATGAGAGTTTTCAGTTGATGGAAACTGCGAGAATCAATACGCTTTCTTCATCATTTGAAGAGCTTAACTATCGAATTCTAAGCGAAAACGAAAAATGGAGACTCTATAGTGACCTTGAGCAACAGACTTTAACCATTAACAGACTGCTGCTTTCTGAGTATGAAAATTCGGGTAAGAATCTAAATGATTTGCTTCTAGTGCAGTTACAGCTGCTTGATTATCAGGAGAAGAAAATCTCTGCATCTGTGAATTTAAATGTCAGTCAGGCAGAACTTGACTACCTAACTAAAAAATAATAGTGATGAAAAACTTACTAAATAATAAATACTTCCTTGTAATCGCGTCAGTGATTATGGGATTAGTTATTGGAGGAGTATTATTTTCTCCTTCAAATGAGAATGAGGATCATGATCATTCTGAGGTAGCGACTAATACAGAATATACCTGCTCTATGCATCCTCAGATTAGACAGAAAGAACCGGGCAATTGCCCTATTTGTGGTATGGCGTTAATACCTGTAGATGACAGTTCTGAAGGTAGTGTCGATGCAATCACGATGTCACCCGAAGCCGTGAAATTGGCCAATATTGTAACCATGAAAGTTGGTGGAGGTACGGCTGAAACAAACCTGAATATTGTGGGTAAAGTGAAGCAGGATGAAAGACGGGTATATAGCCAGACCAGTCATATACCTGGTAGAATTGAAACACTGAATATCAATTTCACTGGTGAATATGTGAAGGCAGGTCAGGCTATTGGCACATTATATTCTCCTGAACTTGTTACAGCTCAAAAGGAGCTTTTAGAAACCTATAAAATAAAGGAATCACAGCCAGCACTTTTTGAGTCGGCAAAGCAAAAGCTCAAAAATTGGAAGCTAACAGACGGGCAGATTGAAAAGCTTGTTAGCTCAGGAGTTATCCAAAATGCATTCCCAATAAAGGCGGATAAAAGCGGTTATGTTTTTGAAAGAAAAGTGAACCAGGGTGATCATGTAAAAATGGGGCAGGAGCTTTTTATGACCTCTGACTTATCCTCTGTATGGGTCCTTTTCGAGGTTTATGAACAGGACCTGAGCAAGGTTAATATTGGTCAAAATTTAAAATTCAGTGTAACTGCAGCTCCTTCCCAGACCTTTGAAGGAAAAATCACCTTCATTAGCCCTTTGATAGACCCAAAAACCAGAACTGCAAGTGTAAGAGTAGAAGCAAAAAACACCAATGGGATGCTCAAACCTGAAATGCTGGCAAGCGCAAGACTACAGCTTGTTGGCTCGAATTCGGAAAGTATTCAAATATCTAAATCGGCAGTTTTATGGACAGGAGAGCGATCTGTTGTTTACGAAAAAGTGGAAGATAATAATGGGTTATCTTTTGTTATGAGAGAAGTTACTCTAGGCCAACAGATTGGAGATTATTATGTAGTGACAGAAGGTCTGGAGGCTGGACAGGAGATAGCGGTAAATGGCACTTTTAGTATTGATGCTGCAGCGCAGCTGGCTGGAAAACCCAGCATGATGAGCCCTAAAGTTGTGATTAAAGAAGTGGCCAATGTGAATAAAATACCTACCTCTGAAACTTCCAAAATTGAGGTAGAGCAAGTTGAAATTGATCAAAAAGCTAAGACTGATTTAAAACCTTTATATGAGCAATATTTTGCTTTCGAGAAGGCCTTGGTAAATGATGATTATGAAGGCGCTAAAGCCGCTGGTGGAACCTTCAAGGATGAGCTTTCAAAAATTAGCATGACAGTTTTCAAAGGTAAAGCTCATGAGCTATGGATGTCATTTAGCAATAATATGAAAGCCTCAATGGAGCATATTCAGCATTTTTCAACGATTGCTGAACAAAGAGCCGCTTTCATGGAAATTTCAAAGAATATGATTGCAATGACCAAATCGTTTCACCCTCAGGAAGGAACACTATATGTTCAGTATTGCCCGATGGCTGACGATAATAAAGGAGCAAACTGGCTAAGTCAACAAGAAGATATTTTAAATCCGTATTTCGGTGATTCAATGCTTACCTGCGGAAATGTGGAAGAAGAACTTAAATAATGAATTACAGATTAACAATTAAATTTATAACGCGATGAAAACAAAAATGAATGCAATGGTAATTATGGCTTTTTTTGCTGCTTGTGGTACTCCTAAACAGGAAAACACAACAGAAGAAACTGCTACTACGGAAGTAGCGGCTGAGCCGGTAAATGAGAAGGATGAAGTAGTGGAGGCATACATTAAGGTTAAAGATGCACTGGTCGCCACAGACATGGAGTCAACCAAAAATGCTGCAGAAGCGCTACATCATACTGTGATGAGTGATGAATCACTTAAAAGTCTTGCAGATGCTACAATGGCCGTTGCTCAAGGTGAGGATATAGAAGCTCAACGTGTGGCTTTCCAAACACTAACAGCTGAATTTATCAGCTACGCTAAAACTTCAAATCCGAGTGTTAAACTTTATGTTCAGTTTTGTCCAATGGCCTTTGACAATACTGGTGCCAACTGGGTGAGTACTTCTTCAGAAATAAGAAATCCATATTTTGGTGATAAGATGCTTAAATGTGGAAGGGTTGACGAGGAGATTTAATATGATGAAATATATTTTTTCATTTTTATTGATCACATCACTCAGTTCTTGCCAGAATCAAGCCAGCTTCAGAGATGAGCTGGCCATTACTACGCTTGAGGGTAATATAGTTGAGCTCAATGAATATGCAGATAAAGTGATTTTTCTTAATCTCTGGGCTACCTGGTGTGCACCATGTATTAAAGAAATGCCTTCCATTGAAGCCGTTTCTAAAAAGTTTGGTGATAAGGTGGAGTTTATATTAGCATCCAATGAGGAAATGGAGAAAATCATTCAGTTTAAGACAAAAAAGTCTTTTGACCTGAACTATGTTTTTATGAACACCAGCCCTGAGTCAATGGGAGTGTATGCCTTGCCGGCAACATTTATTATTGGAAAAAATGGCGAAATTGCTTTTGAGGAAAAGGGCAGCAGAGATTGGAATAGTGAAGAGAGTATCAACCTTATAAACCGAATTATTAATGAATAGATTTTTACAGTCCGTAATTGTGCTGGCCCAAATCAGTATTATGGCTTGCAGTCCTAAAGAAAGTAATGAAACACCTGAAAGAAATATTGAGTTATCAATGAATTCTTTAGGAGAAATGAAAGGTGCTTTACCACACCTTTATACAGACTTGGACAATCAGGTTTATTTGTCTTGGGTTGAGAAAGCAGAGGACTCTGCAGTATTTCAATTTGCTAAACTGGAAAGTGATAAATGGTCTACTCCAAAGCAAATTGCTACGGGTAAAAACTGGTTTATCAACTGGGCTGATTATCCAATGATCGCGACTTTGCATGGACAGAATTTCTTCTCACACCATCTGGCCAAAAGTAGCGAAGGTACTTACAGTTACGATGTTACTGTAAACATGTCTAATGAGGCTGGTGCTAGCTGGTTACCACAATTTGTATTGCACGATGATGGTAAGCAGGCGGAGCACGGTTTTGTATCCGTTACTCCTTATGAGGGCAACTTTTTGGTAGTGTGGCTGGATGGTAGAAATACGGTGGCCCCTGAAGGTCATCAAGAGATGGAACACCATGGTGCCATGACATTGCGTGCAGCAGTTATGGATGTATCAGGTACTAAGCTTTCAGAGTGGGAGCTCGATGATCGCGTATGTGATTGCTGCCAAACTACAGTAGCCGTTACAGATAATGGTCCTGTTGTTATCTACAGAAACAGGTCTGAGGAGGAGATTCGAGATATGTATGTAGTAAGATTGGTTAATGACCAATGGACATTGCCACAACCTTTATACAATGACAATTGGAAGATTCCAGGTTGCCCCGTAAATGGTCCAAGATCGAGTGTAGTGGGCAATGATGTGGCAGTTTCTTGGTTTACCGCTTTCCCTGAACCTCAGGTGAAAGTTATATTCTCCAATAATGGAGGAGAAACCTTTTCTGAGCCGGTAAGACTGGATCAAGGCAAGGCGATTGGACGTGTTGACGTGGTGATGATTGACAAAAATAAAACCTTTGTAAGCTGGATGGAAGGAGAGAATATTGAATCAGCGATAGTTTCGGCAGAAGGCACTGTTGAACAGCGCTTTGTTATTGCTACATCTTCAACTTCAAGAAGCAGTGGTTTCCCTCAAATTACCTCCAATGGCAAGGATATTATAGCGGCCTGGTCGGACACAGAAGGTGGTGTAATTAAGACGGGAAGAATAAGCTTATAAAAAGATAGGCCCCAGATTTCCCAAAGGAAACTGGGGCCCCACCTAACTTACAACCTAAAACTAATTCATCACATGTTCTTTAAGGAACATTATTTCTTGCTCAATCTGCTCAATTGAATATTTTAATACTTCGAAATCATTTGTCTCTGATTTTTCCAGATGCTCGGCATACTTTCTAAGTTTAGGCATGTGTAGAGACAAGGCCGTTCCCTTAAGTCTATGTGCCAGATTGCGCACTTGAGTGAATTTACTTTTATGAAAAGCTGTTTTGATATTATTCAGATTTTCTTCAATATCTGATTTCACATCGGCCAGCAACTCTATTACCAACTGATCATTTTTAACTACACTTAGAAGCAGTTCTTTATTGAAGTGAGAGTTGTCAATTGCTACTTTGATGCTTTCAGTTTTGTCTAAAGGCAGCCAATTGCCAATAGTTTCTCTCAAAGTGCTTTCTACAACAGGCTTTGTTAAGCATTCATTCATGCCTAAAGCGAGACACTTTTCTTTTTCGCCTTTCACTGTACCAGCTGTCAAGGCAATAATAGGTATGCTTTTATCCGGTGCAAGTCTCTTTACTTCAGTAGTAAATTCATACCCATTCATTTCAGGCATTTGTATATCTGTAATGATAATATCTGCACCTTCTTTTTTAAATACTTCTATACCCTCCTTGCCGTTAGCGGCACTTAATAAATTGACATTGGGAAGTATGTTATTAACCATTATTTTGGCCATTTTCATGTTAATAAGATTATCTTCTACCAACAGTAGCTTGATGCCTTCATATGATTGGTTGCTACTCACTCTTGAGATAATCTTTTCAGCTTCATTATACTTTTTGTTACCTACAATTGAGTTGAGACAGTGGTTTAATTTTTTAAGATCCAATGGTTTGGATAGCTGATATTTAATGTCATTAACTTTCATTTTTTCAACCAGCTCCTCATCTGAGTTAATACTATGAAAAAGTATCACAGGTGTTTTCGCTGTGTCCAGAATGTTTTTTGATCTCATAACCTCAATGGTTTGAATGCCATTGTAGCCTGGCATATGAAAATCAACAATAACAAGATCGAAGTCATTTTTCTTGGACAAGTATTCAATTGCATCAGTGCCACTATCCAGCTCTACCGTGCTTATGTTATAGGCGGCAAGTACATTAGAAAGTATTCTGAGGTTGGTCTTATTATCATCAATTAGTAGTGCTTTATTAAGTCCATATTCAGGATTGTTATTGAAGTTCATTTCTCCTTTCTCAGTTTTAAATTCAATGTCAAAGTAGAAAACACTACCAGCGCCTTTTATACTCTCAAGCTGCAGTTTACTGTTCATTAGCTGCAGCAATTTGTTAGAAATGGTAAGTCCTAACCCAGTGCCACCAAATTTCTTAGTAGTACTCGTGTCAGCCTGATCAAATGCCTTGAAGATTTTATCCTGCTTGTCTTTGTCTATACCAATACCAGTGTCACATACTGAAAATCGGAACATGTTTGGATTCAATTTGGATATTGGCTCAATTCGAAGTTCAATTTCACCTTCCTTTGTAAACTTTAAAGCATTGCTCAAAAGGTTGATTAAAACCTGTCTCAGACGCACCTCATCGGTCCATATAAATTGTGGTATTTCATTTGGGAGAATGTTTAACAGTAATTCTATGTCTTTGCTTTGCAGTTGGTGCCTTACAATATTTCCAATCTTATAGACCATTTCATGGATATCAGTCTTGGCTTCATTAACCTCCATTTTGCCAGCTTCTATTTTAGAGAAATCAAGAATATCATTGATTGTTTCGAGCAATGAATTGGCAGAAAGACTTACCGTTTCCAGGTATTCTTTTTGAACCTCATTGAGCTGTGTGTTTAACAACAAATCTGTAAACCCGATAACACCATTAAGCGGGGTTCTAATTTCATGGCTCATATTTGCTAAAAATTCAGATTTAGCCTTATTAGCTTTGTCGGCCTCTATTATAGCTTCCTTAAGATGCTGTTCCTGATTTTTAGAGGCTGTTACATCCCAATTTGTACCTATCATTTTTGTTGGCTTGCCTTGTTCATCATGAACAATGTATGCCATGGCACGAATATGCCTTATTGAATCATTTGGCAAATGAATTCTGAATTCTGTGTCAAAATCTTTTTCCCCACTTATAGCCATTTCCACCTCTTTTGTCATTCTCTCCTTATCTTCTTCATAAAGGGAATCAACCCAAAAGGAATAGTTGTTAGTACTATATTCTCCTGACTTGTTATACAAATTATACATTTGTTGATCCCAAAATAGCGTATTGTCTAAAAGGTTAAATTCCCATATGCCTACCTTGGCTGCCTTAGTGGCCAGATTGGTACGCTGATTACTTATCTTAAGTGCTTCCTCATGCTCTTTTCTTTGGGTAATGTCTTGAAAAACACCTGATAATTTTACTGGTTGGTTATTTTCTAAAGTAGGTCTGCCAAATGCACGTACCCACTTGTGGTTATTTTTTGCTGATATAAATCTGCATTCTACGTCAAAAGGAATTTTCTTTTCAATTGATTCTTCAATCGCTTTGGTTATGATAGGGCGATAGTCAGGATGGTAAAATTCGATACCGTTATTCTTGTTGTGATCAAAATCTAAAGGTACTTCATGGATATTATAAACTTCTTTTGTCCAGATGGTGATTCCCGTATTCAAGTCAAGTTCCCAACCCCCAATTTTAGCAATCTCCTGGGCAGAATTAAGCATGCTGGTGTTCAGGTTTAACTGCTCTTCATTTTCCTTCTTCTTTGTTATCTCTTGCCTAATAGATATGTACTGATAAGGTTTTCCGGACTCATCCAAGACAGGGCTTATAACAGTATCAACCCAATAGAAGGAGCCATCTTTGGCCTTGTTTCTTACTTCAGCGCGCCAGATCTGACCACTTGCTATTGTCTTCCACATTTCTGCCCAAAAGGCTTTATCATGATGTTGTGAATTAATGATACTATGGTTTTTGCCAATGAGCTCTTCACGAGAATACTTGGCCACTTCACAGAACTTGTCGTTTATGCTAATTATAAGGCCTTTATTGTCAGTGATTGACACTAGGCTACTCTCTTCAAGAGCATTTAACAAAGTATTAATCTCAACTTCTTTCTTTTGAATTTCCTTTGTAGCCTTTTCTAAGTTGGTGCTTAAGCTAAGGTTAGAGGTTTTTAAGTCTACTTCTAACAGTGTTCTTTTATGCTCTTCGTCTCTTACTTTTTGAACTAGATAAATAGTAAAACTTATGCTGAAGACGATGATAGTAGTCATCAAAAAAACGTAATTCATCTCTGTAGAAATGACATTTAGATCTTGAAGTTTTAGAAAC
>NZ_SMLV01000184.1 GCF_009711525.1 Fulvivirga lutimaris | reverse complement strand
CTCATTGAGTTGGCCTTTACTTTTATATAATATTTCTTAATTATCTCCCAAAAGGATTCATTGCAGCAAGACCACGCTTCCCTCCTCCCAGCTTGTTCATCGTCTTCATCATCTTGCGCATATCGTTAAACTGCTTCAAAAGATTATTAACCTGCTGAACGGAAGTACCACTTCCTGTAGCTATACGTGCTCTTCGGCTACCATTAATTAAATCTGGAGACTCACGCTCCTCAGTCGTCATTGATCTGATTATAGCCTCTATTGGTTTAAATGAATCATCATCAACATCAATATCTTTTAATGCTTTACCCATTCCAGGAATCATCCCCATCAGGTCTTTGATATTTCCCATTTTCTTGATTTGCTCAAGCTGTGATAAGAAGTCATTGAAATCAAACTGATTCTTACGGATCTTTTTATTTAATCTTCTGGCCTCTTCTTCATCAAAAGTCTGCTGTGCACGTTCTACCAAAGAAACAACATCACCCATGCCCAATATTCTATTGGCCATCCTTTCAGGGTGGAACTTGTCAATGGCTTCCATCTTCTCACCATGAGATATGAACTTAATCGGCTTCTCTACTACCCTTCTAATAGAAATAGCAGCACCACCACGAGTATCACCATCAAGCTTTGTTAATACAACACCATCAAAGTTCAGCCTTTCATTGAAGGCCTTTGCTGTATTTACAGCATCCTGACCCGTCATAGAATCAACAACAAAAAGCGTTTCTGATGGGTTTAATGCTTCTTTTAATCTGGAGATTTCATTCATCATCTCCTCGTCAACTGCCAAACGACCAGCAGTATCGACAATTACTATCTTCTTGCCATTCTCCTTTGCAAACTTGATAGCGTTGTTAGCAATCTTAACAGCATCCTTGTTCTCGGGCTCTGCATAAACCTCTACTCCTGTTTGCTCCCCAAGCACCTTTAGCTGGTCTATTGCAGCTGGACGGTAAATATCACATGCTGTCAACAGAACTTGTTTACCACTATTTTTGAGCATGTTGGCAAGCTTACCTGAGAAGGTAGTTTTACCAGAACCTTGAAGACCCGAGATTAAAATAACTGCAGGATTACCACTTACATTTATGTCTTCGTGACTTCCTCCCATAAGAGAGGTAAGCTCATCATTAGTAATTTTAGTAAGTAGCTGCCCCGGAGAAACTGCAGTCAAAACATCCTGACCTAAAGCTTTTTCTTTGATTTCGTCAGTTACGTCCTTAGCAACTTTATAGTTAACGTCCGCATCAATTAAAGCTCTTCTAATTTCCTTCATGGTAGTGGCCACGTTGACTTCCGTGATGCTACCTTGACCTTTAAGGGTTTTAAACGCTTTTTCTAATTTCGAACTTAAATTATCAAACATACTTTTCCTTTTTTACAGGCTGCAAAATTATGGATTTTTAGGGTGAATTGAATTTAAAATGTAAAATTTAAGACCTTCTATATCGAATAAAAGGGAACACATCGCCTGCTTTATATAAACTTTTATCTGCAGGCAATTGCAGAAAGCCATCAGCGGAGATTAAATTGGCCAAATCACCTGAACCTTGACCTGCTACAGGTTGCGCCATTAACTTACCTAATTCGTTATAAATTTTAACCTGAAGGAAATAGGTCAACTCTTTTTTGAAATTGAAGTCTTCAGACAAAAAAGCATACTCCGGCTTCAAATCAACGCCTAATGAGCTAAAAAGCCACTTTTTCACATATTTTTGATAACACAAATAGGTTGATACTGGATTTCCCGGCAAAGCAAACACAGTTTTGTTATCTTTTCTAACACCAAACCAAAAAGGTTTTCCCGGCCTTTGTATCACGCCATGAAACTGCTTTTGAAATTCAAGTTGATTTAAAACTTCAGGCACATAGTCCTTCTTCCCTTTTGACACTCCTCCACTAAGTATCAAAACATCTACTTCTTTTACAATAGCCCTTAGCTTCGTTAACAATGAATCCCGATCATCTAAAATATGATGAATGTGAGCCTCCACTCCTGACTCTTTCAGCGCAGCCTTTAGCACATGACTATTGGACTGTCTTATTTGGTATGCCAATGGTTTTTCCTCGACAGAAACCAATTCATCACCAGTTGATATGATCGCTACTTTAGGCAGGGATAATACTTTGATAAAAGACTTGCCCACTGTTGCCAATACTCCGATCTCAGCAGTAGAAATCATACACCCTTTCGAGAGTATTTTTTCATCAATATTCACATCCGCTCCTTGTGAATGGATGTTTTGATTTTGTTTGATGATATCGGATGTAACTTTAACTGTATTACCATCAACATCTAACTCTTCATAAGGTATAACCACATCAGTATTTACAGGTAAAATAGCTCCTGTCATAACTTCAAGACAATTTCCTGATTTATCCAAAGTTTTTTGAACCTCACCGGCCAATTGAATTCCTTCCTTTTCAAAAGTTCTTAGTCCTTTGGCCCAGGCAGCAAATTGAATGGCTATTCCATCCATCATTACCCTGTTAAATGGAGGAAAATCTCTATCTGCATAAATATCTTCAGCTAATACACGCCCCAACACCTCGGACAATCCAACTTCCTCAACCTTTGGGCTATATAAGTTCTTGTTAATTATTCCTGACGCTTCTTCAACAGTAATCATTTCGCTATTTTTGGTAAATATGAGTGACAACAAATTAACGCATATCGATGGAGAAGGCAACCCAACCATGGTGGATGTTTCGGGTAAAAATGAAACTTTAAGGACTGCAGTAGCTAAAAGTGAGGTGCAAGTAAATGACGAAATACTTGGGCTCTTGAAGAATGGGGAAATTAGTACCAAAAAAGGGCCTGTTTTTCATACCAGTATTATTGCTGGTGTAATGGCAGCAAAAAAAACCTCAGAGTTTATCCCTTTTTGCCATCAGCTCAACCTGTCAAACTGTAAGGTACATGTCGAAATCGTTAATAAAGTAATTGAGATAACATGCACAGCTACCACTATTGGAAAGACGGGAGTAGAAATGGAAGCACTTACTGGTGCGTCTGTAGCCGCCTTAACTGTATATGATATGTGCAAGGCCATGTCACATAAAATTGTCATTTCTAATACGAGGTTGGTTTCAAAAACGGGTGGAAAAAGTGACTACCAGGAAAAATAGTGACCTGATAGGAATAGTCCTTATGGGTGGCAATAGCCAACGGATGGGCAAGGACAAAAGTCAAATTTCTTATCATAGGATTCCTCAATACCAATACCTCTTTCAGCTACTATCAAAATATTGCAGTGAAGTCTATTTGTCGTGTAATGCTAAGCAGCAAACAAAAATAGAATCCTCATTTCCTTTAATAAAAGATGTAAATGATAATAAAGGTCCTCTTGAAGGAATCAAATCCGCTTTTAATATTATTGATAAATCTCTACTGACAGTTCCATGCGATATGCCTGTTATAAATGATGAGCTTATTCTTCAGTTGATCAATTCCAGAAATTCGGATTTAGATGCCGTTTGTTATAGTGACACTGATGGGCATATCAATCCGTTGTTCGCTATTTGGGAAGAAAGCTGTATTGAGGAGCTTAAAAAATTCAAAGGAGATAGTCCTAAACAATTCTTAAAACTTGTGAGAACTCAGGTGCTAAAGGCTAGTTCAGAAGCATTGAAGAATATTAATACTCCAGATGAATTAAACTTATATCTTAAAAATCAGGGGTGAGCAGAAACCCAAACCTCACCATCTTCAAAGACTTCTTTTTTCCATATTGGTACTGTTTGCTTTAATGTATCAATAGCAAACCTGCACGCTTTGAAAGCTGCATCTCTATGAGGGGCAGCAACAGCAATAACCACAGCGGCCTCTCCTATTTCTACCTTTCCTGTCCTATGAACTATGGCCATTTTACTAACATTAAACTCCGATTTTGCTTCTTCAGCAATCTTTTGAAGCTCATTTATGGCCATTTCATAATACGCCTCAAATTCAAGGTGAACTACCTCTTTCCCCTTCGTATTATTTCTGACATTGCCGATAAAAACATTAAGTCCGCCACAACCAGGATCCATTACCGAATTAATCACTTTGTTGGTGTCTAGTACACTTTCTGTAATCTCAATCATATCAACCGCCACTTACAGGAGGAATTATTGCCACTTCATCAGAAGACTTTATAATCAAATCATCATCTGCATATTCATTATTAACAGCTATCAACAATGAGTTTAACCCCTTGAGTTTAGGGTAATCATCAAATAGTTTACTTTTTAGTCCGAGCACACTGGAGTCCTCAAGTGTCACTGAGGTCGTTGTCCCCCCAATGATGTCTTTGGTTACTCCAAACAACAACACATTCAATTTCATAGTCTAATCGTTAGGGTTTAAATTTAAGTAGAATAGCATACAGTTGTAATATATCATTTCCCTTTTAAAGAAAATTATCAATTAAAACGTCTGCAATTAACTATATTCGTTGTGTATGTT
>NZ_SMLV01000069.1 GCF_009711525.1 Fulvivirga lutimaris | reverse complement strand
GACAAGTAAGGCACCTGCCAGATAACGTAACTTATAAGTGATATTGATAAAAGTATTATTCATTGGACAGGCTTTCTATTAATTCATTATAGATTAATTCCATTCCGAAGTAATCCTTTGGCTGATCTTCGTCATTGTTGTTGCTTCCGGGAAGCAATTGTGCATTGTTCACTGACTCCAGCCAGCCTCTGATATTATAGCGGTAGTCGATCGACTGAAATGGGGTGCCGTTTTCTACATGCAGGTTCTTCTCTATTAACTCACCTAACTCATTGTATTTGTTCTCGGCAAGCAACACCTCGCCCTGCCCAATACCATCTTCATACAATTCATGAAAACCTCTTAATAATCGGCCGGTATGGTCATAATCATAGCTCCTCCTTATAGAGATATTCTTGCTCAATCGGTCTACTTCTTTAAAACTCTCTATCAACCAGCCACTGAAACTATAAAGCACACTTTCTCTTGAGTTCGTTTGCTGATATTCATTAATCGTTACACTTTGAATCAGTCGGTAACGGTCATCATAATAATTCGCTGTCTTTATCCACTGATTGGTGCCCAGTATTTTAACAGCACTGCCGCTCACCTGGCCTTTTACGGTCTCAAAGGCCGCATCTTCATAGCAATAACTACCTTGGGGTATGGTTGTGCAGCTCGGTATTAATGTAGGTTTAGCATAGTTAAACCCTGTGCCAAACTCAGTCAGCGTTCTAAATGAATAATCGTCATAATAGGTAACTGTATGAATGTTATCAAGTGATATATTCTTAGGTATACTATTAGAGGTATATCCCATTTTGCTTCCTCCCAATGTCTCATAGGCAGCAAAATTTTGAATCCAGTCTGGGCCATCAAGCAAGTCTCTCAATGTTGCTACTGCAGTACCTAGCACCTTTTCTCCTGTCATGATAGGACGATTCAATACATCATATTTAGTAAAACTCCATTTACTTTCGAGTCGTTGCTCACCATCCTGGGTCAATACTAACCGGTCTCTGTCATCATAAATCATGATAACCCAATCTGAATCAGCTCCCGGAACTCGCTT
>NZ_SMLV01000398.1:12839-29856 GCF_009711525.1 Fulvivirga lutimaris | reverse complement strand
TTCATCCTCCTTGAACTTCTTCGTGACATCGACCCAAAAGTGAGAATGGAAGCAGTTATAACTGCCAGAAAAGTCAAAAGGCCGGAAACTTGGGGGGTACTTGTTGAAATGCTTAACTCACCTACCTATAGCAACGCAGCAGCGTCAGCACTAGTAGAGTCTGGTGAAGCTGCGCTATTTACACTTGAAACATCATTTCACAAATCTGGACAAACAGATCACGCCAGATTAAAGATTGTTCAAATCATTGGACGGATTGGTGGTGAAAAAGCCGTGGATTTACTTTGGAACAAGATTGAACACCCTGACAGACGAATTGTAAGACAGATTTTGCTTTCATTCAGGTATTTCAACTATCAGGCTAATGAAAGACAAATATCCAGCCTTACCAATCTACTGGAAAATGAAATAGGTAAAGCGCTTTGGAATCTAGCGGCCTTAACTGAAATACCAAAGCAAGAGCACTTCAAGTACCTCAGAGATGCCATTAAAGAGGAGATCAATGAAAATTACGATACAATATACATGTATATGTCAATTCTCTACGATCCGCAGTCAGTACAATTAGTGAGAGAAAATATTGAATCAGGTACTTCAGAAGGTATAGCGTTCGCCATTGAACTTTGTGACTTGTTCGTAGATCAGGAATTGAAGCCCAAGTTATTTCCTCTTATAGATGATATTTCAATCAGCGAAAAGATTATCCAACTGCAAGGTTTTTTTCCTAGGGAAAATTATAACATAGTACAAGTACTAAATTACTTGCTTAATAAAAATTACAATCAAGTTAACAGATGGACAAAAGCATGTACTATTCATTGCCTGGCTTTTGTAAAAGAATTTAGAATTAGCCGTGGACTTATAGCGCAGCTGTTTAACAATGACTCCTTTCTGCAAGAGGTGGCTGCATGGGTCATGTATTATAAAGACCAGCATATATTTGATGATATAAGTGAAAGACTTAAGCCAGAGGTTAGAAAGCTACTAAATGATACCGTAGAGAAAAACAAACTGCAAGAAGGCTTAGCGGATGGTTATTATATGGGTATAGAAATGGTTATGTTTTTAAAAACAGTGCCATTTTTCAAAAACATAAAAGGGCTACTGCTTTGCGATCTTGTTGACAAGATGGCAAATGTAAATCTTAAAGGTAACGAGGTGATTAAAATACCCCAGACGGAGGACGAAGAGAGGATTTATGTGATAGCAGAAGGTGAAGTTTTTCTAAAGGAAGGAAGTACGGAAATTACTAGGTTAAAAAAAGGAGAAGTATTTGGAAACCTTTTCAACCTTGAAAACAAGAGTGAAGCAGACACAATAGAATCATTTGGTGATTCTGTAGTTTTCCATATTTCAGTGTATGACTTTTATAATGTCATGGCGAACCATCATGAATTGGCTCAAGGTTTCATTAAAAACATTGAAAATAGTTTAATTAAAGAAACCTTATAAAAAATAAACCAACGTAATAAAATATAGTATATGGCTTTCGAAATTGATGTTTTGATCACTTATTCCAATGAAGACAACCAATCTGATACTGATCGTGGTTGGGTTCAGGAGTTTAAGCATTTCCTAGAACTTATGTTAGTTCAGGTATTAGGAAGCAAACCTAATATAATGCTGAAGTCAGAGCATGACTCAATTACTGGTGGTAACCTGAAAAAAGTGGCCATTTTAGTGCCCGTACTCTCCCCTTCCTTTGTTGCATCAGGAGAATCACTAGATACAGTAGAATCTTTTTATGGAACTATTAAGCAATCAGATACTACAAGGGTATTCAAGATATTAAAACGACCAGTAAGTATTGAAGAGCAACCAGCTAAGCTAAAAGAACTCATAGGATATGACCTTTATGACTTTGATGAAGACACTGGGGATATAGAGGATTATAAGGATTTCTTTAGCCCAGAAGCTGAGCGTAGCTTCTGGATGAAAATGGTTGATCTTGCCTACGACATCCATGAGTCATTAATATCCCTTAATGAATTAGAGAAAAAAGGAGAAGTAAAACATATATACGAGAGAAGGTGCATTTACCTGGCTGAAACTGGCCATGACCTATCAATACAGAGAAATATTATTAAAAGAGAGCTACAGCGTCATGGATATAAAGTACTACCTGACAAAACCTTACCACAAGATGTAGACAGCCTTAAAAAGGAAATTGATAAAGAGCTGGAAGAATGTAGCCTTTCAATTCATTTAATAGGAAGTTCATATGGAGACATTCCAGAAGGCAGCGATAAGTCTGTAGTTGATCTTCAAAATCAAATTGCCGCCCAGCGCAGTGCAAGTTTAAAAGACAAAACTAAGTTTTCAAGGTTAATTTGGATTTCCAATCAACTTAACCAGGCTAGTGAAAAACAAGTTGCTTTCATTGAAAATATCAAAAGAGATCTGGCTTCTTCTGAAGGTACAGAAATATTACAGACGGCTTTAGAAGACTTTAAGAATATAATTCGTGAAGAGCTCATTGAAGTTGGAATTGACAAAAAACTAGGAAAAGCTGGAGCTATTGCTGACAATGGTAAAGCATCTATTTACTTATTGCATGACAAAGTTGATGCGAAAGAGGTTTTACCATTTAAAAAGCATATAGAAAAAGCAGGTTACAAAGTGTTGCTTCCTGCCTTTGAGGGTGACTTGCTAGAGCTAAGACAACAGCACATCAACAACCTTCGAGCATTTGATGCCGCAATCATCTTCCAAGGAAATGTTAATAACCAATGGGTTAGAATGAAATTGCTCGACTTACTAAAAGCTCCAGGATTTGGCAGAAGAAAACCAATTACTGGTAAAGCAATTATTAGTAATAGAGAAGATAAATTGGATATTAGTGCTTATAAAAATTATAATGTTACAGTAATAGATGGTGACAATAAAGAGGCACTAGAATCGCTGAAAGGGTTTTTAGAAGAAATTAAAGAGTAATGCCATGAGTGAAGTCTTAGAAGATATTGGTGGTCCATCGCACAGTGAGAAAGTCACTGTAGATAATCCGTTTCCAGGGCTAAGACCATTTAAAATTGAAGAGAGTCATTTGTTCTTTGGTCGGGAAGGTCAAAGTGATGAAGTCCTTCTCAAATTATCCAAACATAGATTTGTTGGCGTTATTGGTCCATCTGGTAGTGGTAAGTCATCTTTTATATATTGTGGAGTACTACCAATTCTGTATGGAGGTTTTTTAACCAACACTAGCCCTAATTGGGAAGTTGTTGTTACAAGACCTGGCGCTGGCCCTATAGATAATCTTGCCGAATCACTTATAGCTAAAGACAACTCATACCTTGACTCAGATGATGAGGATAAGAAGATAAAGAAGACCATCATAACTACGCTGTTAAGAAGTAGCTCTTTGGGTCTTGTTGAGGCTGTTTTGCAATCGCGTAGATCACAGGACAAAAACTACCTCATACTTGTTGATCAGTTTGAAGAGCTATTCAGATTTAAGGACAGCGAAGATTCTGGATCAGTCAATGAAACTCTAGCTTTTGTAAATCTGCTGATCGAAGCAATGAATTATGCTGATGTGCCAATCTACGTGGCCATCACTATGCGTTCTGACTTTATTGGAGATTGTGCTCAGTTTCCTGACTTAACCAAAAAAATTAATGATAGTCATTATCTGATTCCGCAAATGACGCGGGATCAAAAGCGTAGAGCTATTGAAGGTCCAGTTGCAGTAGGTCAGGCACAAATAGCACAGCGTCTCACGCAGCAATTATTAAACGATTTAGGTGATAGCACTGATCAGCTTCCAATTCTTCAACATGCTTTAATGCGTACATGGTCTTATTGGTCAAAGTATCGTGACTATGATGAAGAGCCATTGGATATTAAGCACTATGAGGCTATTGGTACAATGGCTGAAGCACTATCAATGCACGCTAATGAGGCCTATGATGAGCTTACTGATGACCAAAAGCTCATATGTGAGTCTCTATTTAAAGCTATCACTGAAAAACGAGGTGAAAATTTCGGAATAAGGCGTCCTACTCGACTTGGAGAAATTGCCGCTATAGCAGACGTTAGCGAAGAAGAAGTAATTGCCGTAATAGATAAATTCAGAGACCCTACAAGATCACTTCTTACTCCCGCCCATACCGTAAAACTCAATGCAAAGTCTATGATTGACATTTCGCATGAAAGTTTGATGCGTATTTGGATAAGGTTAAAAAACTGGGTGGATGATGAGGCTGATGCGGTGCAAATGTATTTACGATTATCCGAAGCAGCTGCCATGTATCAGGTCGGTAAAGCAGGACTCTGGAGACCACCAGATTTGCAGTTAGCGCTCAACTGGCAGGCAAAACACCGCCCTACACTTGTATGGGGACAGCGGTACCACCCAGCTTTTGAGCGGACAATGATCTTTTTGGAGTACTCCAAAAAAGAATTTGAGACAGAACAAAGGATAAAGGAACTTCAGGCGAAAAGAAGGCTCCGTAATGCCCGTATTATTGCGTTAGTATTGGCCGCAGCTACAGTTATATCTTTAGGTTTCTTAATTTTTGCATTTTATCAACAAACTCTTGCTGAACAGGCAAGATTAGAGGCTGTCGCTAATGAAAAATTAGCTACACAAAATGCAGAATTAGCAGCAACAAATGCTAAAGAAGCCGAAAGACAAGCAGATATTGCAAAGGAAAAGGAGGCCGCTGCAAGAAAAGCTGAAGCTGAAGCTTTAGAGCAACGTGATATTGCAAATAATGCCCTAATAGAAGCACAGCAACAAAGAGAACGTGCTGAAGCAGGAGAAAAAGCAGCACAAGAAAGCGCTGAGGAGGCAAGAATTGCACAAGAAAAAGCTGAGGCAAGTGAAAAGATAGCCCAGCAAAGACGTTTAGAGGCTCAAATAGCAAAAGAGCGCGCTGATAGGTTAAGGTTGCTCGCTATAGCTAAAGCTATGGCTATAAAATCTACTCAATTAAGAGTAGAGCAGAAAGTGCTTAAAGGGCTTTTGGCTCAACAGGCCTATATTTTCAATTCCGAAAATGGCGGAGACAAGTATGATAATGACATCTATGATGGGCTTTATTACGCGATTAAAGATTTAGAGGATCCATTAGTAGAAAGTCTTGGAGGGCATGATAAAGGTATTAGAGCAGTAGCATCCTCCACCACGGGAGATGAAATTTTCACCGCTGATACACAGGGTAAAATACTAGGTTGGACATTGAACGGTGTTAACAGGGTGGCCGATACCATTGTAAATCAGAGAGCAAACCATCTAACTCGTTCTATTGATGTAACTTCAGATAATAAGAGGTTAATAGCCGGTGGCGAATATCCAAAAACTGCAGGATCAACTTTCATTGAGGTGTTTGATACACAATCGCACGTTCGATCTCAAGTGACTGGATTTAAAGGTGAAGTTTGGAATTTGATTATTACACCAGACGACAAGAATTTCTATGCTCTGGACAATGGTGGAAAGTCGATACAGAAATCTGACTTTAATACAACCAGTGTAGTTGCCTCCCCTTCGAAAAGGCTCAATGATATTGCCTTATCAGATGATGGAAATTATATAATAGGCGCAGGAAATGATGGTGGAGTTTATTTATATGATGTAAAAGCCGGTTTTAAAGAGTCCAAAATTTATAACAATAATACAAAACTCTTAAATATTGCCATTAGTGGAGATAATATGGTAGCCCTTGGTGATGAAAGTGGATTGATTAAGTTGTTCAAACTTTTTGGAAATCAAAGTGCTACAAGATTGGTAGGACATAGTTCTCCTATTGAGGATTTGATTTTTAGTACTGACGGTAGGTTTTTGGCTTCTGCATCAAGAGATAAGACGGTAAGGCTTTGGAATAGAGAAAATCTTACCGCTCAGCCTATCAAATTACAAGATCACCCAGATTGGGTATTTACTGTCGCTTTCAGTCCTGATAACAGTCAAATACTAGCAGGAACTAAAGAGCAGGTAGTTCGAGCATGGCCAACCAATATTGAAGTAATGGCCGACAAGATATGTGGGAAAATAGACAGAAACCTAAATCAGGATGAGTGGGAAACTTATGTTGCGAAAACAGAAATTGACTATGAAAAAACATGTGACCAATATGATAAAGGTCAATAAATTACTTCTGCTTTTCCTTGCTATCATTACCTTGGGTGCTTTAGAATCTAATGCACAGACGGCATGTACACAAACCTTACGAACTGCAAGAACGAAATTCGACCAGGGGTTGATTCATGAGATGGAAGGGCTGCTTGAAGCTTGCTTAAAGAAAGGTTTTACTTCACAAGAAAGAACTGAGGCTTATAGGCTATTAATTTTATCATATATCTATCTAGACGAGACTGAAAAAGCAGACGAGACTATGCTTGCACTGCTGAAAGACAATCATAACTTCGCAATCAATCCGGAAGCTGATCCAGCAGAACTTATCAATCTCTACAATACCTTTAGGACAAATCCTATTTTTAGAATTGGTGGAAAAATGGGTGCTAATTTTAGCTCTGCTAACCTCGTGTCAACTGGGGGACTGAATAACTTGAATATTGAAACTAGTGGTAATGACATCGAATATGGACCGAAGTTAGGTTTTCTATTGGGCGTGGTAGCTGATGTGCCAATCAACAACCTATTGACCTTAAACTCTGAGCTTGGTTTTTCAATAGTAAACTTCGAAAGTACTTCTAACCTATATTATAACATTGATGGCAATGTAGCTTCGAACAACATCCTTCTTGAAAGTCAAAATTGGGCAGGCTTTCAAACCATGTTGCAGGTCAATCCTATTAAATCAAAACTGAATCCATACATTTCAATTGGTGGCGGAGTTGATTATTTAATAACAAATCAGGTAACTGCCACCAGAGAAGTATTGAATGAGCAGCCAGTAAAAGAAAATACAATAGATATATTGGAGGCTAGAAATAAACTAAACTACTACGCCAGTGCTGGCATAGGAATCAAATCAAAATTTAGTAATGGAGTATTATTTGCTGAATTCAGATTCAAATATGGTCTAGCAAACTTGTCTAATTCAGATGAAATTCTTGATGTAGCACCAGAATATATATTTGACTACTTTGGAAACTACAATAACTTTTCAATTGTAACTGCTGAATTTTCAGTTGGATACCTGGTAGATATATATAAACCAAAAAAACTTAGAGAGTAATATGAAATTTTCTATATCAGCTTTGATGCTTATCATATTTTTTAGCTGCAATACTCCAAGTGATGTTGAACCAGAAGAGCGAAATACATTCATCAAAGTATTTGGTAGCAGCTTAAATAGTACAGGGTATTCAACTTCTGAAGTTTCTGATGGCTATCTAATAATTGGCACAGCGTTATCAGACACTTTAGAATACACCACTATTAATAAAGTTGATAGAAATGGCAACACGCAGTGGAGTCAATTATTTGTAGACTCCAATGGCCAGGACTTCATAGTACTTGATGACGGTTACTTGATTGTTGGAGATAGTATAGAAAGACAAGGTAATGATGAGAACGTTACTAAAATTCTTTTGATGAAAACTGATCTTCAAGGCAATATTACTGCAACCGCTACTATTGGTGATTTAGGAGACGATCCTAGAGATTATCACGGTGTTTCGCTAGCCAAAAGTGATACCGATGAGATTGCTGTTATCGGTACAAGAGAAAACGAGGAGGATCAGGATGAAATGGTTTTGGCAGGATTTGATCTTAATTTGAATCAAAACTGGGTTCAATACTACAGTCTTGATGAAGGAAATTATGAAGTAGGTAAAAACATTCATTATGGTGCTGATGGCAGAATTGCATGGGTTTCAACAACAGTGAGATATGATGAAGAGGATAATAATCAAGTAGATGCAGCCAGTTTTTCTATTCCAATAACCTTTTCTAACTCAGAAAATATCAATAATGACAGTTACGGTCAAAACAGTACTCAGCAGTATTTTGCAACTGATGTACAGCCTATACTTTCTGGTTACGGTGTCACTGGTAATACCAATGAGAATGGCAATTCAGATATGTTTTACATTCGAGTGAATAGAATTGGGGAAATTAATGAAACATCATACCAATTAATATCCAACACACTTACTGGAATAGAATTAAGGGGTAATGATGAAGGCAATTCACTTGTCGGCACTTCAGATGGAGGTGTAGTTTTAATGGGCTCTATTTCAACTACTACTGAAATTGGTAATGGGGGTAAAGATATTTACCTACTTAAGATAGATGCCCAGGGTAACCCGATTTGGGAAAGTATTATAGGAGGTAGCGGAGATGAAGTTGGGTATTCAATCATACAGTCTTCAGATGGTGGTTTTGTTATCACTGGAAAAAATGACTTTCAGGGTTCTGCGGTAGCCCTGATGATAAAAACAAATAATAAAGGGAAATTAATTGAATAGAATTCTATAGTTGCGATAATGACAAAATTCAATACTAATAAACTTAAAAGAAGTCTTGGCCTGTTATCACAAAGGCTGATACTAATTGCTTTACTTTTTGGTTATAGTCTGGCTTTTGCAGCTCCACCTGCAGACCCAACTTTTGATCCGGTTGTGTCAGATGATTCTGAATTAAACCTATCCTGGACAAATCCAGGGGCTTTTGATGAGGTTATGATTATAGCTAGTTCAGGTGCAATAACACATGTGCCTTCAGGTGATGGCAGTGCCTATACAGCCGATGCCGATTTTGGCTCTGGCACACCTGCAGAACCTTTAGAGTTTGTTGTTTATATAGGCACTGGTACAGGAGTTACGGTGACTGGACTAGCAAATAGTACAATCTATAATTTCAAAATATTTGCTAGAGGTGGTGATGGTACAGAATGGTCAGCTGGAGTTGACGCAAGTGGTACACCCCGACCCAATCCAGTTTCAAATGAGTCATTCACATCAACATGTATTGATGAAGGTACAGTTAGCTGGACTAATCCTGCAACTGCATACAATGTTGTAGTTTTTGCTAAGGAAGGATCGGCTATCACAGTTGGTACCCCTTCTGCAGCTCCCACAGGTATTACGGCAGATCCAATATTTGGGGATGGAGATCCTTATGAAAATGATGCTGCTGCTTTCTGCATTTACAACGGTTCAGGAGAAACGATTGATATAACTGGATTAACCATTAATACAGATTATCATTTTTTGATATTCAATGCACAGGATGGTCCAACCTCCTACTCAACAGATGTCACATTTAATAATTCATCAGCCAGTGCTGTATCAAATGCCTCTGGTTTATCTGCTGCCCCATCTGACGGAGAAATAGACCTTACTTGGACAAACCCGCCAACATGCTATGACGAAGTATTAGTTGTGGCAAGTGTAAATAATGCAGTAAACGTAACACCTGCCACTTCTACAACTTATACTGGGAATGCTAATTACACTTCTGGCCACGATTTTGGCAGTGGGGATTTTGCGGTTTACAATGGTACTGGTACAAGTGTTACAGTTACTGGCTTAAATAACGGAACAACCTACCATTTTGAAATATTTGCTAGAAGAGGAGATCAATGGTCTTCCGGGGGTATTGTAGACAATGCAGCTGCGGTTGACCTCACCCCACCTGTGATTACAGTATATGACCCAGCTGATAATGGTTTAGCAGCCGCAAGTTTAGCTACTTTGACGCTTACATTTGATGACAATATAGCAAAAGCAACAGGCGGAATATCTGATGATACAGATAGAATTGTTTTATATGATGAGAATGATAACCAAGTATTACCAATTGACAAAAATAGCGGACTTATAGTTGCCTCAACTAACCAAGTAACTATTGATGTATCTGGATATTCATTTGTAGAAGGGACAAATTATTACGTGTTAATTGGTGATGATGTATTAGAAAACACTCCGGGAGGCGTTGCTTTTGGAGGAATATCAGACCCGACAACATGGGATTTTACAATTGCAGGAACTACAGTAACACCCCCAGCTGCCTTAAATGTTTGCGCCAATTCACCCTCGCGTACTCTTGGAGACATTATTATCGAAGAATCAGCTCCTGATGATTTCTCTACAGCTGGTACCATAATTTATGGTTTGGATCCTAACTCGGGGTTTGTCTTTGAACCTGGTATAGGTTCGGCAACTTTCGAATCAATTAGCAATGGTAATGACATCAACGGCATCGACATAAGTGTTTCATTTACTTCATTCACAATTACCTATACATTTGATGATGCATCAAATGTATCAACTGATAGAATTGTTATTAGTGGTCTAAAGTTAAGCTCAGATGGTTCAGAGGTAACTACAGATATTATACGCACGGGTGGCACAGCTACAATGAATGCCAATGAAGTTGCAGACAATCTTATACATGCTATTATTAATAGTGGTGCAGCTCCTACAACACCAAGTGCAATCACCACATCTCCTACGCCCTTTGAGGCTTGTGAGGGTGAAAATTTAGCTGGTTTTAGTGTAACAGTAGGAAGTGGTACCTCTAACTTGACATGGTATAGCGATGCTTCCTTAAGTACACCAATCGGTAGTGCCGCTGGTAATGCGAATCCATCTGCCACACAATTAGGTCTTAGTTCAGCTACAGCTGGTACTTATACAGTTTATGTAACTCAAACTACAACTTGTGAAAGTGATGGTGTTCCTGTAACTTTTACAGTTAACCCATCTCTTACAGCTGATGCAGGTGCTAATGGTGAGACGTATTGCAATGATGAAACATTTCAACTGGGGGGATCTCCTACCCTTTCAAACCCATCCGTTCCAGGAGCATATACATATTCTTGGACAGAATTAACTGGTGGGCCAGTGACAATTGATCCTGTATCCATACCTTCAACTGCCAATCCAACTATTTCTGTTACCAATAATACGAATTCCATACAAAGTCTTCAATTCCAGGTAGAAATAACTGATGTCAATGGTTGCTCAAATACAGCCATAAAAAGCTTAGATATTAGACCGCCTGTTGAATTAAACTTAACCGCACCGACATCGAGTAATTTTGCGCCTAATGGAGAGCCTCAGGACTTAACTGCTAACCCAAGTGGTGGAACCTTTTCAGGTGTTGGAGTAGTTCAATCTGGAGCTAACTTCTATCAATTTGATCCTTCAGTTGCTTATGATGACAACCAGCCATTACCGCAAAGCATCCCAATTTACTACTCTGTTACAGATGGTAATGGGTGTACCGTAACCAATGAGCAGATAGCAACATTCAACTTATCAAATCAGACATTTACGAATGTATCTGCAGAATATTGTAGTGATGAGTATCCAACAGGTAATGGAATAATTCTATCTGCTGATGCAGCAGCAGAAACTAATGCGCTGAATAGAGTAAACAGCTGGAATAACTCAACCCGTTTTTATTATTTCCCAGCCACCTGGGTTGCAAATAACTATACTAACGGTCAAAGGGTAAGGTATCTTAATGATGTTTATCAAGCTAAAAGCTCATTTTTTTCTTTTACCACTCCTAATTTGGACCCTGCCAATTGGACTCTAATACCTGATTTCTTAAAAGTTGAATGGAAGGGCATGATTAGAAATTATTATGAAGGTTATTATCAAGGTAATGTTGGTTCAGCAACAATAATTAAACTTGGATCTACCTACCCTAGTCCAACTCTAGCAGCTACGAACTTTAATTACTATGGAATGAGGACTAACCCTGATTATAATAATTGCCCAACATGCTCTTATTTATATCCAGCCACATATATAGAATTTATAAATCCAGGAGATATTGCTTATATCCTAAGTAATTGGAATGTAGGATATTATTATGGCCTTGGGACTTTAGTTCAGTATACTGTTTCTCCTGGAAATACCAGAGTTTATAAATCATTATTGGCATCTAATACAGGAAATACACCTAATTTCTCTCCTTCTGCTTGGCAAGATGTAACCAATACCGATTATGACAACGGAAATTATTTTCACGTTAATGACGGTGGCTTTAGATCAGGATTCTATACAAGTGGTCAATTCGTAAGAGTTAACCAGGTACCAGTAGTTAATTTTTCAGGGTTAGAATCAGATATAGTAAACCCACTACAATTCTGTAACATCAACGAAGAATATGAGCTCACTGCTAGCAATAATGGTGGTAAATTTTATATTGATGGAGTCGAAGCAACTGTATCTTCTTCATCAGAAGGGCTGGTGGATTTGGATGGAACTGGACCCAAAGCAATATTTAACCCTTTAAATGCTGGTTTAGGTGCTCATACTATTAGGTTTGAATTAGATCCGGGTACGGATGGAAGCTCAGGAGACCCATGTTTTGGATCATTTGAAATAAACATTAATGTGTTAGAATTACCAGACATATTTTTTAATGGTAGTACCCCTTCTAATTCAACCGTGTTTTGTTATGATGAAGCTCCAATAACATTAACGTCCACACAAACAACAAATGTTGTATACACAGGACTTGGTGTAACAAATGGAGCTGCAGGAACAGGCACATTCGATCCGAATCAAGCATTCTCACAAAGAGAGGTTGAACTGGGTACAACATTGACCACACCTCAAGACTTCACCGTTACTGTGACTTATACAAATGCACAAGGCTGTCAAAATATAGATACCAGAACATATCAGGTTCGCCCATTGCCACCAGCATCATTTACATATGGTACTAAATCGGATTTTTGCTTTGAGGATGATCCTGTAAATCTAGATGGAGCAAATCCCTCAGGAAGTTATGAAATCTATTATGTAAGACAACCTGCCCTACCAAATGTTTTAATAGATTCCGATAATGATAATCAATATACATTTGACCCAGCTGCAATTTTTCAATTAGCAGTTGATGCTGGCGCATCTGAATTAAGTACACCTACTATCAGAGTCATCTATACAACTAATGATCCAGTAAAAACAAGTTGTATAAATACACAAATAGAACAATTTACTGTCGCACCAATAATACCTGTCAATATTTCTGGGGTAGATGATGGGGAAACATTCTGTGCCAATTCCGGGGCAAGAACACTAACTATGAGTCCCCCAGGAGGTGTATTTACAATAAACGGGATTGGTACAACACTTGTGAATGGAGAAAGCTACACCCTTGATAGAAGCCCTGATGGTGGTATTTTAGAGCTTGAATATGTATTAACCACGGGCACAGGCTGTACGAGTACAATCACCAAAAATATCGACATATTACCTAGTCCACAAGCAAGCTTTAATGCGCCACCCCAATGTGATGGTGATGAAGTGGTGTTTCAATCCTTAAATAATTCGAATGCGGAAAATATCACATGGATTTTGGGCGACAATACTATTGAAACAGGAAGTGTAGATGATTTAAGCCAAATAACGCATCAATATCCAAATCCTAATCAATATTATGTAAAACTAATTCTTGAAGGTAATTCTTTATTACCCCTGACTTGTATTGACAGTACGGATCAATTTGTAACTATTGGTGGAATACCAGAAGCATCTTTTGATTTTTCAAAAGTATGTCAGGGTGAACTAACAGAATTTGTTGGAACTTCATCAAACAATGCATTTCTTGCTTCATACTCATGGGAGTTTGGAGATGGTGATGTGCTTGCAGAAGGTATAAGTACTGACCCCATTCCACCCGGCACACATGGGGGTAAAACTACCGGAACTTATGCCAATCCAATCCATCAATACGAAACAGATGGCACCTATACGGTAAGATTATTAGGCAAGTCTCAAACGGCTCAAGGCGCTTGCCCTGATGATGAAGTTCGAGAACTTTCCATTCTAAAAAATGTCAATGCATCTACTGAATCACCATATGCTATGGTTCAGCTAAATGGGGAAGATGGATTTTGGAAAACAGAAGATCTAAACAATAATTCTACATGGGAGTTTGGTCAACCATCTGGATCAATAATAGCAGCCTCAGAATTAGCATGGGGAACTAACCTTGCAGGCAGTTATCTATCAAATGATCAATCTTTTGTTAATAGCCCCTGCTTTGATTTATCCGCAATAGACAGACCTGTTGTTTCCTTAGATTATTGGTCAGATACTCAAAGAGAATCCGATGGTGCTGTATTGCAATACTCAACTGATGGTGGATTTAGCTGGCAAACTTTAGGTTCCGTTCAAAATGGACTTTCAACGGGATTGAACTGGTATAATCAATCTGGTATCACAGGCAATCCTGGTGGACAAAACCTCTTTGGGTGGTCAAGAGCTGGGGATACAGAATGGAATAACGCCAGACATGCTCTTGATGTAATACCCGAGCCAAGAGATAATGTAAGACTAAGAATTGCTTTTGGATCGAATGGTGATACAGAGCTAGAAGGCTTTGCATTTAAAGATGTGAGAATTGAAGATCGAAATAAAATTGTTTTAATGGAACATTTTACTAATGAAGCGACTCCAACAGCTGCTGATAATTATGTTAGGGCTTTTGGAGCTAATTCAAGTGAAATAATCAAATTAGAATACAGAACAGATTTCCCTCAGGAAGATGCGAGAAATGAAGCCAACAAGGCTGACAATAACAGTAGAGTGGCATATTATGGTGTGACCAATTCTCCTACAACGCTTATCGATGGAGAAGGAGAACCCTCCCTTATATCAAGTGGATGGGGTGATATTCTATTCAGTCAAAAAACCTTGGTAACATCGCCTTTTAGCATAGTTTCAGGTACATCTATAGTTGAGCAAGACCTACAAGTTAATATAGTGGTTACTGCAGACGCACCGATAACTGATGATAATTCAATTGTGCATGTTGTACTAGCCGAAAAGGATGTCAATTCAGCTGAGTTTATTTATAAAATGATCAAAATGTTGCCAAATGCTGCCGGCACAAAATTGAACAACGGACTAGCCATCGGGCAGGGCGAAACATTTAATATTAACCTGGAAACGAAAATCAATGAGCCGCTTGACCCAGCATTAAGTGCCATTATAGTATTTATTCAAAATGAAGATACCGGTATAGTCTACCAAGCTGCAGTTAATAACTTGAGTGAATTGCCACCAGTTGTAACATCTCTTAACGAGCTTGCTAATAAAGCATTCGATTTATACCCTAACCCTGCCAATGATCAGGTAACTATTTTGTTTAATCAGAACCTGCGCAACGGCACGTTAAAAATCTATGACAACTTTGGTAAACTGGTGTTTGATAAGACCATTGAAGAGACAAGCTTGACATTAAGCACTCACGATTTTGCATCAGGTATGTATCATATTCAGGTGTCAAATGATGATAAAGTTCTGAGGAAGCGATTGATTATAACACATAGTGATAGGTAGTTACTGATCACCAACAAGAAAGGCTCTGAATGTTCTGAGCCTTTCTTGTTTAATGTAGTTTCAATATTATCTTTTTATAAATACTTCCTTTCTGTTTTGAATATTGAGATAGTACTTGCCAGGTTTCAGATCAACTAATATGACATCTCTTCCCTCCCCTTTTTTAACCACCTTACCAAAGAAATCCATTACTTCAAAGTGGCAGGAGTCTGAAAGTTTGAGTTGTGATGTGGCTATTTTAGGGTAGAATGTAATATAGTTGTCAGCTGCAGTAAACATAAACTCAACCGAATAAAACTCTTCATTATTACTGTTTATGTATTTCACCCTATAGCTATTATCTCCTTTTATGTGAGATGGCTCTACCGCATACTTATTTTGCTCAAAAGTGCTGATCACCTCCACTGTATCTACCACAGTCCAATCTTCCTTTTCCCACTTATGCTCTAAATAATAAATGCCATTTTTATCTCCTTTAGCCGTCCAGGTTATAGAATTGTTATCTGCCTGAGCCGTTAAGAACTGGAAAGATTGTGGAGCCTTAAGTACTTGAGGGTTTACAATTCCTGGCTCACAGTTATCCTGAAAAAGTATTCTAATAACGACAAGAGCATTATTGGGTAAAAAAGAAAGGTCTATCCTAAATGCTGAGGCTTGAGGTTTATCCAGAACTAACCTGTCATTAACATAGACTGCATTTGTACAGAAAGTAGAGGTTTTCGAATTAAAAGGGTTTTGAACATACAGGTCTTTCCCCTGATATGCTCCAGATAGCACAATTTCACCTGCTACAAGAGTTTTAGAAAATACTGCAAAAAATAGAACGGCTAAACCCCTAAACATCATGAGGTCTAATTACGCAATAATTTAACTATTGAAAAACTAAACAGTTTACTATTCAAACCTAAGCGACTCGATCGGGTCCAATTTTGCAGCTTTATTAGCAGGATAGTATCCTGAAATCAGACCCACAACAATACAAACCACCAAGCCTACAGTAACCCACAACCAAGGCACAACAAACCCTTCAATGCCGATTACAGAAGAAATAAGATTACCGATGCCAATGCCAAGCAACACACCAGCAACACCTCCCATTATGCATACTACAATGGCCTCAATTATAAATTGTTGACGGATTCTTAGTGGTGTAGCGCCAAGTGCCTTTCTAACTCCCACTTCCCGCGTTCTTTCAGTAACAGAAACAAGCATAATATTCATCAATGCGATACAAGCGCCAAGTAATGTTATAAAGCCAATACCAAATCCACCCATTCTCATAACTCCTGTAATTTGTTCTAACCTCTCTGCTAATGATTCACTTTTCGCCAGTTCAAATGAATTAGGTTCCCCCAATCTATCTTGACGTATCTTACGCATAATTGCGGTAGCTTCACCCATTGCCATTTCCATTTGGGAAGGGTCATTGATGCCAATAGTAATTCCATACCTCAAAACTCTGGATGAAGACAATCTACTGGCATTTAGTACAGGTATAATTATCGAGTTATCGGGGCCTCCGCCTCCACCAAGCTGACCACGTTCTTCCAAAAGTCCGATAATTAAATATTTACTCCCCAATAATGATATCTCTTTATTGAGGGGGTCTTCATTATCTTCAAAAATTGATTCAACAACATCTACACCAACAATCGCTACGTTGGTTCCGTATTGAATTTCTATTGTAGAAAAATTTCTACCTTTCTCTATATTCAAACCTTCCAAGGCTACATATTCTTCATTAGCGCCTTTAACCCAAACATTTGGATTAGTCTTTTTAGACTTATATTTAATCTCAGCT
>NZ_SMLV01000398.1:0-12616 GCF_009711525.1 Fulvivirga lutimaris | reverse complement strand
AAGTGACTCTTTCAAAGTAACTGGTGGGTAGGATTTTTCCTGAATCCCTGCATTTCTTCCTCCTCTGTTTCTTTTAGAATAAATATCAAATGTATTAACACCCAATTCTGAAAGTGAATCGGTAACAGAATATTGAATGCCATCAATAGCCGTTAGGATGCCTACCAGTGACGTAATACCCAACGTCACAATAAGGGCAGTCAATATTGTTCTAAGCAAATTAGCATTAATCGAACGAAGTCCTTCTTTGATATTTTCAGTTAAATTCATTTTTATCTTTTATCGTGAAACTAAATTACATAATATCCTCGTTCATTCAGTTGTAAATTGTATGACTAGGGATAATTGACTATTATCGGTAATTTAGATTGTTGAAATATTATATGCGCATAATTGTAACCATATTACTTATCATTCTCTGTTCGGCCAAGGGCTTTAGTAGCTACATTCTTATCCCCATGGATGAGAAACAAAGTAACCATCTCAAAGCTTATGGTATAGCTTATTGGATACTTCAAAATGAGATAGAAATTGACTGGTTACTAAACCATCGCGGTGGAAGCTTTATGGTTAAATACTACCAGAAATTTGAAAATGAGCTGATTATTAGAGGTGTTAGTTATGAAGTGATTTCTGACGCTCAGTCAAATCAGATTGTAGAAACTATTGCAAGCCCATCGTCAAATACGGACATCATGCGCCTTGATAAATTCCCAAAAATTGCCGTTTACTCTCCCAAAAGCAAACTTCCATGGGATGATGCAGTAACGCTGGTACTCTCTTATGCCGAGATACCGTATGATGTTATTTTTGACTCAGAGGTTCTAGAAGGCAAGCTTCCAACTTATGATTGGTTACATCTTCATCATGAAGATTTCACTGGTCAGTATGGTAAGTTCTATAGGAACTTTAAGAATATGCCTTGGTATATTGAGCAGCAGCGAGAATTCGAGGAATCTGCAAGGAAGCATGGTTTCAGCAAAGTTTCTCACTTAAAACTCGCCTCTGTTAAGAGAATTAAAGAATTTGTATCTGGAGGCGGTTTCCTATTTGCCATGTGTTCTGCTACAGACACTTATGATATTGCCTTAGCAGGTGAAGGTGTGGATATGGTAGACAGAATGTTTGATGGTGATGGTGCTGATCCACAAGCACAACAAAAGCTAAACTTCGACAATACATTTGCCTTTGAAAACTTTAAAATTTCTCGTGACCCTTATGAGTATGAGTTCTCAAACATTGATAATAATTTTGCTGAGCGTGGCCTTCGAGAAGAAAATGATTACTTCAATCTATTTCAATTCTCTGCCAAATGGGATCCAATACCTACCATGCTAACTCAGAATCATACACAAGTAATAAAAGGGTTCTATGGGCAAACTACTGGGTACAAGAAGAATCTGATTAAGCCCGATGTAGTTATCATGGGTGAAAATAAATCAATAAAAGAAGCTAAGTATCTGCACGGTGTGTTTGGAAAAGGATTTTGGACATTTTATGGTGGTCACGACCCTGAAGACTATCAGCATTTGGTTAATGAAGAGCCTACTGATTTGAACCTGCATCCCAACTCTCCAGGCTATCGTCTTATCCTGAACAACATTCTTTTTCCAGCTGCCAAAAAGAAAAAGCAGAAGACCTGATTAGTGCATTCTATCGCCTCTAACTTCTAGGTTCTTTAGTATTTCAGCTTCATCCTCGAGTATTTTTCTCCAACGATCCATAACATAATCCTCAGGCATATATAGCTTAGCGAGTTGAAGGAAATTTTTGTAATGCCCAGCTTCTGAGACCATCAACTCGTAATAAAACTTCTGTAGAGATGTATCTTCCAGATTTTTCCAAAGTAGGCGAAACCTTTCGCAGCTTCTGGCTTCTATCAAAGCATTGATCAAAAGCTTTTCTACCAACTGCTGATCCCTACTTCCTCCCTTCTTTTCAACCTTAAATAATTTAGCCACATACTCATCCTTTCGCGGCATGCCTAAGGCTAAATCTCGTTTCTTAAGCTCTTCAAGTACTCGTTCAAAATGTGACCACTCTTCTGCCACTACTGGTGTAAGCATTTCAACCAACTCAGCTTTATCATAGTAGTTAACGATTAGGGATATGCACGAGGTAGCTGCTTTCTGTTCGCAATAAGCATGGTCGATAAGAATCTCTTCAATACTTTTTTCGGCAATATTTACCCAACGAGGGTCTGTTGGAAGTTCTAACCCAAGTACGTGCTTCTCTTTACTAATCATATAAGGCCCAATCTATTCCGAAATCAAGGATGGTAGTTTGGGCAGGGTAATAAGGAGTTAAAAAATAGCCCGTTTGCTTTATCCTTTCATAAATATTGTTGTATTTCAAAAATGCTCGCCCCCTATTGATCTTAATATTTAAAAACACATCAATCACCGGATATGCAGGTGTTTTAAATTCATTTTGTCTGTAAAACTGCATGGTAGATGCATCATAGGCATTGGCATAATATGCTGTTCTCTGATGAAAATCCACTCCAAATTGCAGCTGCAAATTCCCTTCATATAGAATGTTATTGTAAGCTAACTGTCCGTTCATCAGCAACTGAGGCAAGCTAATGGCATCTGCCTCATCTCCAGTCACTTCTGAGTAAACCAACATAGCCTTCAGAGTAAAATGCTTTAAAAAAGTTATGCCAGCTTTTAATTGGCCTTTAATAATACTGATGTCTCCATAAACTTGTTTTGGTTGGATTGGTCTTATAGTACTATCAACTTCCCCCGTTCTGTCGGCAAAATATATATAATCTGTAATTATGTTATAACTGGCCTCGGGCTGTAGATAAAGGCCTTCTAACTTGAAGTTAATTCCAGCTTTTATCTCTGTATTTAATGTTGATTCGAAATCATTTAACCACTGATCATGCCTCCCTAAATATGCCCTTTGTACATAGGTTGGAAGATATCGTGAACTTCTTCCCTCAGCATAAAACCATTTATTCTGAATTTTAGCTCCGAGTTTATAATTCTCATCAAATAAATACTCTCCATAAGTTTCAATAAAGCTGGTAGAATCATTACCAAAACGCAGGTTAAAACCTGCATAGTTTTCCATATAGTACGTACCATAATCAAGTGTATCTTCCAATAAATACTTATAATCTATATTGACCTCTCGACCTTTATAATAGAAGCTATAAAAAGTCTTTCCTATATCACCTTTAAATCCCACTTCATGTTGACGGTGAATAATTTTTGTTCTATCCTTAATAGGTATCGTATCAAGCGCTATAAAACCAAAAAAAGATGAATCCGTTTCAATATCTGATGTGCTCGTATTGGTAAAGTCATTCAGTTGCTTATACCTATCCATTTCATGATACACCTGAACTTGATCATTGATTTTATATTGTTGATAAAGATGATAATCTGTCCTTAAATCTCTTGTCTGGGCATCTGAAATAAACCCTTGTCTATTATCTTCAAAATAATCTTCTAAAACGAAAGTTTCTTGTCCCGTGTCTATTCCTCCATATTCATCAACTACATGATTCTGCCGTGAAAAATTTCCTAATACTTTATATCTTCCATTTTTAGTAGCATAATTACCTCCAAAGTTATAGTAATTACCTAAAGCCATTCTATCTCCTCTTCGCTCTCTTTCAATCTGTTTGTCAATATAAAGTCCTCTATACTGAAAGCTGAAATTAGATCTCTCATCTATATTTCTGGTAAACTCTACGTTAGTCACAGACCTGCCCTGTCCACCCCAAATGATACCAAACTTTGAGTATGGTGATTTGGTGTCGTAAATTTTAATATCCTCATAAGGGATATAATATTCATCATAATTATTGAACCCAATTCTGCCTCCAATAATGTCTGGTGCTGTTGGATAAATTGGAGCAAATGCAGTACCTACATTACCTAAATTCTGATAGGTATTATTCCGCTGCGCTATAAATTGAAACTTATGGAAATCATAGACCAATGTGTCCACATTCCAGGACTTTGGATTGTTATACTTAATGTTCCTGACGTAAGTAAATTGAGTGGTTGTCGGACCATAAACTTGCTTGGTGGAGTCATCAATAACGCTAGAACCTCTGCGGTCTTTTCTAGCACCATCGCCTTCGACATTAACTGGTCTCTGAGCCATTGCTTCAATCCCGCAAATGGCTATAATAAAAATGATCAATCCTTTCCGCACGCTCAAAATTAATTAAATAGCCTTATTCACTGTATTGTTTGATTGAATTTAGTACCATCTCATCAAAAATTTTGCCACCTCTTACAAAATATGTTTCAATTGGAATATAAAAGATAGGTAAATGATGCACCGTACTCTCTAATGCAGGGTCTAGTAATTTTACCATATCCTTTTCTGTTGTTAGCAAGCATTTGTCAGCAATTGGCATTCTTCTAAACCTTTCCTCCAAACCATTCATATCTTTGGTGCTATAGGCATGGTGATCTGCAAAGTAAAACTCATCCATAATCTGATAATGAGTACTAACATGCTCTATTAATGGTTTATTATTAGCTATCCCTGAGAATAAAAGTATGTTATCTGAAAACTGCTCATTATCAAAGACCGGCTTAGGTGACAAATATTTAATTGATGTAAAGCAAACCTGCGCATTAGGAGCATAGGCAGACACTTCTTTCTCTATAGCGTCCATCTCCTGTTCTGTAATATCCTCCTTGCATTTAGTAACAACAATAATATCTGCTCTTTGCGCACCATCTCTCGATTCTCTCAACCTCCCGGTTGGCAGCACAAAGTCAGAGTAAAAAGGTCTGGAATAGTCTGTCAACATAATGTTCAGACCTGGCTTCACATACCTATGCTGAAAAGCATCATCCATTAAAATAACATCTGATTCTAATTCGGCCAGAATATGAGGGATAGCTATCGCCCGTTCTTCACCTACTGTAACATCAATATCTTTAAACTTATTGTAAAACTGATAAGGTTCATCTCCAATAGAAGATGCTGAATCATTATCATTGGCTATCCTAAAACCTTTTGTCTTTCGACCATAACCCCTGCTAAGAGTGGCTATTTTGTAATTATCAGCTAATAGCTTGATTAAATATTCAACCATCGGGCTTTTGCCAGTGCCTCCTACTGATAGATTACCAACTCCTATCACATTTGCATCAAATTCAAAAGACCTTTTAAACCCGATATCAAAAAGATAATTCCGAAATTTCGTTACGGAACTATAGATAATCGTAAATGGAAAAAGAAGTGCTCCTAAAAATCCCATATTAAAGCGTTGCCCTGCTATTTTTATATAAATTTGAACAAGGGCACAAAATTGGGCATTTATGACCAGAATAAAAGATATTATTCAACATTTAGAAAGCATTGCCCCGTTAGCCTATCAGGAGAGTTATGATAACTCTGGTTTGCTAACTGGAAATGCAAAAGATGAAGTAAAGGCAGTGTTAATATCACTTGATGTAACTGAGCAAGTTGTCGAAGAAGCAATCGAGCTTGGTGCCAACTTGATTGTTGCGCATCACCCCATTATTTTTAAAGGCCTTAAGTCTCTTACAGGTAAGAACTACATTGAACGAACAATTATTAAGGCAATAAAAAATGATATCGCTATATATGCGATTCATACCAACTTGGACAACGTTCACAATGGTGTAAACAAAAAGATTTGCGATAAGCTTGAGCTAACTAAAACCGAGATAATTGCGCCTAAAAACGCTTTACTATCTAAGATTGTGACATTCATTCCAATGGATGCTGTTGATAAAGTTAAGGAGGCCATGTTTAGTGCGGGTGCTGGCGGAATTGGTAATTATAGCGAATGTAGCTTCACTGTGGTTGGCGATGGTGAATTTAAACCCAATGAGCATTCTAACCCAACAATTGGAAAGAAAGGAACCAGAGAAAAAGTGTCTGAGGCAAGAATGGAAATAGTTCTCCCCTCTTTCTTAGCTAATTCGACCCTACAGGCATTAAAAGCTGCTCATCCTTATGAGGAAGTTGCCTATTATTTAAATTCAATTGACAATAAAAATCAGCAGGTCGGATCAGGCATGATTGGTGAACTTAATACTCCATTATCTGGTTTAGATTTTATGCACTATCTTAAAGATAAGATGGCGCTGAATGTTGTAAAGCACACCAAAATTTTGGACAAAAAAATTACAAAAGTTGCTGTTTGCGGTGGATCTGGAAGTTTTTTGCTACCAGCCGCTAAATCTAAAGCAGCAGACATATTCATAACATCAGACTTTAAGTATCATGAGTTTTTTGATGCGGATGGAGATATAATCATCGCTGATATAGGGCACTATGAAAGCGAGGTATACACAAAAGATTTAATTTATGATATATTGAGTGAAAAATTTTCTAAATTTGCACTCAATTTGTCAAAGACCGTTACTAACCCTATTAGCTATCTTTAAAATACATGGAAAATAATACTGTAGCACAGAAACTAGAAGCACTCGTAAAATTACAATCCATTGACACCAAACTAGACCAACTTAAGAAATTAAGAGGTGACCTACCAGACGAAGTTCAAGACCTTGAAGATGAAATTGTTGGTTATAATACGAGATTAGACAGATTCAAGAGCGAACTTGATGAATTAGAAGAAAGTATTAAAAACAGCAAAACCGGCATAAAAGATGCTGAGAAGCTTATTATTAAATATAATGATCAGCAGAAGAACGTTAGAAATAACAGAGAGTTCGATGCGATCACTAAGGAAGTAGAACTTCAAGAACTTGAAATTCAAATCCTTGAAAAGAAGATTAGAGAAGCTGGGGAGAACATAGAGAAGAAAAACGAAGAAATAGCTTCAATAGAAGAAGTAATTAAAGAGAGAGGTGCTGATCTTGACAACAAAAAGCAAGAATTAGACGCAATTCTTAATGACAGTCAGGATGAAGAGCAGAAGTTGAACTCTGACAGAGAAAAGGCAACAAAAAAGATCGAGGAGAAACTTTTAGTTTATTACGAAAAGTTAAGAAAGAATCTTTCTAATGGTCTGGCTGTTGTTTCTGTTAAAAGAGGTGCTGCTGATGGATGTAACATCGTTATTCCTCCTCAAAAAATTGCTGAAATTAAAGAGAAAAAGAAAATTGTTATTGACGAGCACTCTGGAAGAATCCTTGCAGACGTTGATGTAGAAGCAGTGGTTGAAGAAAAACCAAAAAGAACAACTAGAAAGAAGAAGACTGCTTAATTTGAAAAGCATCATTCACTTAGAATATATAAAAAAGGCAAACCTAACAGTTTGCCTTTTTTTATTATGCATTCCCACATTGGCTCAGATTGAAGAGCCTTTCACCAATTCATTTAAAGACGAGTATCAAAGGCTTATATCATCCAATACTCTTATACTCAGCGAGGATATAAAGCTGAGTAAAGAAGTTATCTATTTAAAAAGTCTTAAATCCACACTTGATTTACTCTTGCTGGAAAAAGCAAAGGACCTTGATCTATATGAAGATGACTTTGACCATCACACAAATCACCTCGATGACTCTCCTGATTCAGATCCGAACAAGTTATTTCTACTTGCTGAATTAAGACTTAAATATGCTTTGGCTCTTTTCAAATATGGACATGAGCTGGAAGCAGCCTGGAACTTTAGGCTCGCTCATAAGCACATTCAAAGGAATCTAAAATTGTTTCCTGATTTTACTGCCAATTATAAAACATCGGGCGCTATCAATATCATTTTAGGTTCAATTCCAGAAAAGCATCAATGGCTATTAACATTAGTTGGGCTTAAGGGGTCAATAGAAAATGGAAAAAATCAGCTGGACAAGCTCATTAATTCCAATTCAATTTTTCGACATGAAGCTATAATGATCAAGTCATTATTACAGGCTTATGTGCTAAATCAAACTCAATTGGCTATAGAGTCTTTTGAAGAACTAATCAAGCTTAGGGGGCCGCTGATTCAGCTGCAAAAGATGGTTTTATATTTAAAGAACAGCAATGGGGCCAAAGCGCTGAACACATTTGAAGCGCCACATCAATATGATTTGTTGATCTATGTCTATTACCTGGCTGGTGATGCCTATATCCAAAAAGCTGACTACCAAAAAGCTGAACAACAATATTCGAAGTTTTTAAAATTGCATCAAGGCTCTTCTAACAGGAAAGATGCTATGTATAAAATATGGCTTTGTCATTACCTCTCAGGTGATCAAGACCATGTAAATTATAGAGATTCAGCAAAGTTAGAAATAGAAAGCAATAGTGAGACTGACAAGTATGCTGGTAAAATACTAAGCAATAATGAAATGCCTAATAAAGAAATTATGAAGCTCCGACTCGCTACAGATGGAGGCTTTTACCATTTGGCAGATAGTATAATATCTAAGCAACCCTCCCTTCAGTCAGTAAAAGACACTGTTGAATATGACTATCGATTAGCTAGGCTATACCATAAAAAAGGGTATCTAGCTTCATGTATTGACTTATACAAATCAGTGCTAAATTATAACAATCAGGAAAACTGGTATTTTGCACCAAACAGCGCATTGATGCTTGGTTATATCTATCAAGAAAAGAATGAGCTTGAACTATCCAGATTATATTTAAGAAAAGCAATGAGTTTTAAGCATCATGAATACAAAAACAGTATCGATACCAAAGCAGAAGCCGCATTAAATACTATTTCAGATCGTTAAGATGCTTTGTATAGTTAAATTTCGACACTGAAAACATTGAGCCTGTATAATTCAACTCATAAAGACACAGGTTTTCATGCTCAAAATAGTCCATACTGCTTAAAGGATAATTTAGGATTGTGCATAACAATGCCCTCATAGCTCTTCCATGCATACAAATCAAAATGATATTTTCATCGGTTTGAGCTAAAATATGATCTAATGCAGGTTTCTGCTTCGAGGCTACATCGATAGGCGACTCGCCCCCTTCTATCCGCAAATCAACTTGACCGTCCTGCCATGACTTAATAACTTGATGATAATAAGCATCTTCTTCAGGAGTTATCTTCTTCCCTTCTCTAGTCCCCCAATTAATTTCATTAAGGCCTTCAAGCTTTTGATGTGGAATACCTAAATCAATAAACTTCTGAACACTTTGAATACTTCGCTGAAGTACTGAGGTATAAACTTTATCGAATTTGATATGTTTATATGTTTCAAAAAAAACATTTGCTTGAGCTCGACCAGTAGCATTAAGTGAAGAATCTACTCCGCAGCCTTGAACGATGCCCTGAAAGTTAAAATCAGTTTGCCCGTGCCTAATCAAATATATTTTTTTGCTCTTCAATTTGTAACTATTTTTGGTGCGCAAAAATAGACTTTTTCATCAATTACCATGATCAACGAAAGCATTACTGTGAACCAGCTCAACGAGATGTCAAAAAACACCATGATGGAGCATTTGGATATTGAATTCACAGCAATTGGAAAAGACTTTGTTGAAGCTAAAATGCCGGTGGATCATAGACACCATCAGCCTTATGGTCTGATGCATGGAGGAGCAAGTGTGACACTTGCAGAGACTTTGGGAAGTGTAGCGGCACATTGTTCTGTAGATACCAACAAACACTTGACTGTTGGACTAGAAATTAATGCCAACCATATAAAATCTGTTAGAAGTGGTTATGTTTATGGTAAGGCAACACCGATCCACATTGGTAAGTCAACTCAAGTTTGGTCCATCACAATAAATGATGAAAAACAAAATTTGGTAAGTGTTAGTAGACTGACAGTTTCGGTTATAGATAGAAGATGATAGAAAGAACCGCTGAAAAATACATCCTAAAAAATTTAAGACTTGAACAAGTGATAAATGCTGTTTTAGTCTATTGTGAAACAAACAATTATTCTTTCGCTGCATGGAGATCTCCGAAAAGCGAAGAAATTAAATTAATGATTGATTTTTCGGCTGGGTCTCCTACTGATCAAATTGAATTAGAAAATCTGGGTGAAGGTTTTATTCTTTCCCCATTTAATATCTCTAGCAAAAAGTTATTTCTAAAAAATGATATACTGATTACCTGGAGTAAAGATGCCTCATTTGAAATCAACACCTCTGATAAGACTGAGGATTTATTAAATTATCTAAACACTGAACAAAAGAAGGAAGAGAGTATCTCTCCAATTCTTGATATTTCAATGGACAGCCAGTCTCATGGAGATTACACGGATTTGGTTCAAAAGTCTATAGAAGCCATTCAAGACAGTGTTTTTACCAAAGTTGTTCCTTCAAGGAAATTTGAAATAGCGCTTAATACTAAAGCTCAATCAGGAGCTTACTTCCTTGAATTATCAAAGCTATACGCAAATGCCTTTGTTTCTATCACCTATACTCCTGAATTTGGCCAATGGATGGGTGCAACTCCCGAGCTGCTGATAAGTACGGAGAAGCAAATATTTAGAACTATTGCCCTGGCCGGCACCCAGAGCTACGATGAGAACAAACCGCTATCCGAAGTAGCCTGGACTCAAAAAGAAATTGAAGAACAGGCCCTGGTTAGTAGATACATTATCAACTGCTTTAAAAAAATCAGGTTGAGAGAGTTTGAAGAAATTGGGCCAAAGACTGTAAAAGCTGGAAACCTTATCCACCTTAAAACAGAATATGTTGTGGACATGAAGGAAACCAACTTTCATGAGCTAGGTAGCACCATGTTAAACCTCCTCCACCCTACCTCGGCTGTATGCGGAATGCCTCTAGAAACATCATATGACTTTCTTAAAAAGAATGAAGGGTATGACCGTGAACTTTTCAGCGGCTTTTTAGGGTCAATTAATTTTAATAACCAATCTCATCTCTACGTCAACCTTAGGTGCATGAAAATTGAGGATGAGAAAATCACGCTCTTTGCTGGCGCTGGTGTTACAGAAGACTCAATACCCGAAAAGGAGTGGCTGGAGACAGAGATGAAAATGAAGACCCTTTTAAACGTAATTTCTAAAAATTGAATTACCCCCATATTTTCAGCATTCCAGCAATTTGTTCTCAGTTGGGAATAAAAAATGTCATTATTTGCCCTGGTTCAAGAAGTGCACCTTTAACTATTGCCTTTACCAGACACAAAGACTTTGATTGTAAGGTAATTCCCGATGAACGTTCAGCAGCCTTTATAGCCATGGGCATCGCACAACAACTGAAAGAGCCAGTAATTCTTATATGCACTTCAGGTTCGGCATCATTGAATTTTCTACCCGCAATTGCTGAAGCATATTATCAACAAATACCACTGATCATACTTACTGCTGACAGACCAGCTGAATGGATTGATCAGCTGGATGGACAAACAATAAGGCAAGAAAAGGTTTATGGAAACCATGTCAAAGCCTCATTCAACATACAAACTGATAAGGAACACGCAGATGCACAGTGGCATAGCCAAAGGATGATGTCTGAGGCTATTGCTATTTCGACAGATGCTCCACAAGGTCCGGTTCATTTGAACTTCCCCTTCAGGGAACCTCTTTATCCAGACCATAATGAGTTTAAAGACGTATCGACAAAAGTTATCACTAACATTAAGCCAAAGCTTAATCTAGACAATGGTCAATTTGATAGCTTAATCAAACAATGGAATTCCTTTAAAAGGAAATTGATAGTTTGCGGGCAGGGAATATTAAATACTCAAGAGCTCGAGTATTTGCATCAGCTAAGTGATAAATTTAAAATTCCGGTTGTTGGTGACATAATTTCTAATATTCATGAATTAGAGTACGGAATAACTCATCCGGATGTGTTTCTGGGATCAAGCAAATCAGGGTTACATGAAAGCCTGCAGCCTGATTTGCTAATTACTTTTGGCAAATCGGTATTATCAAAACATCTAAAGATAATGCTGAGGAAATATAAACCTCAACAGCATTGGCATATTCAAAGTCATTCTGTAGCTGCAGATACATATCAGTCACTTACTCATGTTATTCAAGTTTCTCAGGAAGATTTTCTAAAACGAATAGCTGAGCAGGAAGATTCGCAGACTTTTGACACTCAAAAGCAAGAAAACTATTACCATATCTGGCAAATAGAGGAAAGAAAAACCAGAAGAGTACTTTCCTCCTTTTTACCCACAGATAACTTTGGAGAGTTTGAAGTTGTAAAAAAGGTGTTAGAGGCATTACCTGAAAACACTAATCTTCACTTAGCTAATAGTATGAGTGTACGCTACGCCAACTTCATCGGAATTGGGTCTGACAAAAAGAATATTAAAGTTTTTAGCAACAGAGGAACAAGTGGTATTGATGGCTGCAATAGCACTGCGGTTGGAGCTGCACTATCATCTTCAGTTAACAATGTTCTGATCACCGGTGATATGGCCTTCTTCTACGACAGGAATGCCTTCTGGCATAATTACCAAGTTCCGAACCTGAAGATATTAGTGCTTAATAATCATGGGGGAACTATTTTCAAAATGATAAAGGGACCAAACCAACAGCCTGAATTAGAAGAGTATTTTGTAACAGAGCAAAAATTAAAAGCCGAGCAGTTAGCCAAAGAGTACGGTTTTGATTATCTTTTTTGTGATAAGAGAAGCAAGTTAAACAACTACATCAAACAGTTCATGGAAGATGATGACGTAACCAAAATTTTGGAGATTGAGACTAATGCTGATGAAAATCAGGCAATCTTAGAGCAGTTCCGAGCTGATTTTAACACTCAA
>NZ_SMLV01000292.1 GCF_009711525.1 Fulvivirga lutimaris | reverse complement strand
CAGATGCAAGGAGAAGAAATCGTTGAGAAAAATGTTGGTCTAGTATCTGCAATCAACTCTGAAGTTGAGAAAAAAGGGAATAGACCTGATGATAAAAAAGCTTTAGATAAAGCTAAACAAGTTCGTGAAATGACAGCTGAAATTAAGAAGTACATGAATGGACTTCGCGATCAGTTTGTTGAAATTACTGGAGGTAAAGATGAAAATGGCCAATTAGTTGGTGCTAAGGACGATGAAATCGTTAGTAGTTTTATGGTTACTCAAGGTAACGGTACTGAGCTTAAGAAGAAGTTGAACGACTACTCAAAAAAGTTGACAGAGTTGACTGGAGAAGCATTTACTCCTTTGGCTAGAGATGCTAAGGATATTGACATTGCTAAGAATGATCCTGATCAGGCAAATAAGACTTTTGAAGAGTACTATTTCATGAAAACACCAACTGCTGCAGGTATGGCTACTATTAGTCATCTTGAGACAGAGCTATTGAATTATGAGTCAAGAGCTCTTAGTGATTTGGCTGAGCAAGTTGGGGCTAAGGATGTTGAGTTTGATCAAATCGTTCCTTTGGTACGACCTGCTTCAAATACCGTAGCAGCAGGAGCTAAATTTGAAGCTGAATTATTTATTACTGCATCTGCTTCCGGTCTTAATCCTACATTTATGTATGATAACAAAGAGGTGGAATCAAGTGAAAACGAGGCAGGAATTAAGTATGGTAAAATTGAATTTACTGCAACGCCTGGTAATTATGATTCAAAAACTTTATTAGCTGAGAAAAGTTTCGAAGCTGAGATAGAATTAAATGACTCTACATATAAGATTAACCATAAGTATTTCGTTGTAAAACCAGTTATTCAGGTTAGATCTGCAGCTTTATCTGCGCTTTATATGAATTGTGGTAATGAGCTTGATGTTCAAGTTCCAGCGTTAGGTACTAGTTATAATCCTTCATTCTCTTCTGGAGATGCTTCTATTGTCAAAGGTAATAGAGCAGGTTTAATTACAGTTGTACCTAAGGGAAGAAGTAAGGTTAAACTGACAGTTAGTAATGCTGGTAGTACATTGGGTACTGAGACGTTCGATGTTAAGAAGGTTCCACCACCCAATATCAAAGTTACAAATAGAGGTAGACCTGTTGATTTTGAGAAAGGTGTAAGCGGAGGGGCCTTAACCGAAGTGCGTGTTTCTGCTGAAGCAGAAGAGAACTTTGCTAGAGAAGTACCAAAGGATGCCAGGTACAGAGTTTCAAGAGTTGAAGTAAAACTGGCAAGAGCTGGTAGACAAATTAAGGTTCAGAACTTCACTTCTGAGAGTGTAAATCTAACTTCTTGGAGAAGTCAATTCAGACCTGGGGATCAGTTGATTATTAAAGTAGAGAACGTTACTCGTAGAACTTATACGGGTGAAAACGAAAGAGTAAAACCTTTGACTACTATTTATAGTATTCCAATTAACTAATAAGAATGATGTTTAAGTTGAAGAATTGTTTGTTGGTTTTAATGGCAAGTTTCTTGTCAATGCCTGCATGGGCGCAGTTGGGGGATGTAGAGCAATACAACCCTAACTCAATTGACCCTATTGCTAGGTATGAGCACCTTTTCAAAAGAAGGGTGTGGAGAACTGTTGACCTTAAAGAGAAGCAAAACAAAGGTTTTTTTGCTCGTGGTGGTGAGATAACATTGTTTATACTTAATGCTGTTAAATCAGGTGAGATAAGCGAGATTTATGTAAACGATTCTTTAAAAACTAAAATGACAAAAGATGACTTCATGAAGTCATTGGTTCAATTGGAAGGTCAGGAATTCCCTGCATGGGAAAACGGTGCTACTTACTATGAAGGTGATCGAGTTTCTTATAATGGTATGGTTTATACAGCCATATTTGATGAAATTTATTCAGCACCTGATAATCCAGATGATTGGGAGCCGAATCCAGGCGCAGGAGCTGCCGTTAATTATCTTCCAAGAGATATAAGCAAAATGAGAATTATGGAAGATGTAATTTTTGATAGAAGAAGATCAAGATTATATCACCAAATTCAGTCTATACAATTTTTTATTCCTGGTGACAAGACACAAGATGGTGTTGAGAAACCGTTAGGTGTATTTAAATACAAAGAATTATACAATGTGTTTAGAGATCATCCTGAATCTGCTATCTGGATAAACAGATATAACAGTGCAGAGAATAAGAATTTTGCAGACGCATTTACTTTGAGGTTATTTAGAGCATCACTTTTTAAGTTTGAAAATCCAGATGATGATCCAATCATTGATATGTACAAAAACCGTAAAGAAGCTGTAATGGCATCTGAGTGGTGGGAAATGCAATTGATGGAAAAGGAACACAACTTATGGGAGTATTAATACTCACATAATTATATAATATTAAAGGAGGCTTAGGCCTCCTTTTTTTGTTTTAGGTATTTCCAGATTTTATTCGCTTTACTGACTCCAATCACGTCTATTAGTGCTTCTTTGTTGGCTGCTTTAAGTTTCTTTACCGATTTGAATTTTGATATCAGCTGCTCATAGGATTTCTGCCCGATACCTTCAATGTTTGTTAATTCATTTGTAATACTTGACTTGCTTCGTTTATTCCTGTGAAAAGTGATAGCGAACCTATGAGCTTCGTCCCGAAGGCGTTGCAGCAGCATAAGAGATGATGATTTTTTACTTATGTGCAGCGGATGTTGATCTTCAGGGTAGTATATTTCTTCCAGTTTTTTAGCTATTCCAATTATTGGTATTTTACCATACAGGTGAATAGCTTTAAGTGCTTCGCAGGCGCTGCTCAATTGTCCTTTTCCGCCATCAATAACAATCAGCTGGGGTAAGGAGTGATCTTCCTCTAATAGTCTCTTATATCGTCTCCCTACGACTTCTTTCATTGAAGAAAAATCATCCGGCCCAATGACTGTCTTAATATTGTAATGTCTATAATCCTTTTTCGCAGGTTTACCATTTTTAAAACAGACCATTGAAGCTACAGGATTGGTTCCTTGAATGTTACTATTATCGAAACATTCAATGTGTTTAGGTAATTCGGATAGTCGCAGATCTTTTTTTAACTGTTCAAGAATAAGAATTGATTTGTCATGTATAGGCTTACTTAATATCTTGTTCTTTTTAAATTCAAGAGCATTTCTCAGTGAAAGTTTCACTAACTTGTTCTTATCACCAATTTGAGGAACACTAGAGACAATATCGCCAATTGTGAATGGTATATTGCTGTATATTTCTTTTTTGGTGTCTACCTCCTCTTTTAACAAGTTGAATGCTACTGTTTCAAGTATCTGTTCGTCCGATTCGTCAAGTGCTCTTTTAATCTCATAGGTCTGAGCTGTTGTTATCGCACCATTGTGAATACTTAGAAAATTGATGAATGCATATTTCTCGTCAGATACTATTGAGAATACCGAGATGTTAGAAAGTTTGGGGTTTACAACAGTAGACTTAGATTGGAATTTTTCCAAAAGATCAATTTTTTCCTTTACCAATTGAGCTTTTTCAAATTGAAGATCCCCAGCGTAGACGTTCATGGTCTCGGTAAAATGATTTTTAACAACTGAGAGATTGCCTTTTAATATATTTCTGGCGCTGTTAATATCTTGATTATAATTTTCTTCTGTTTGAAGTCCTTCACAAGGGCCTAAGCAATTTCCAATGTGATACTCCAAGCAGACTTTAAAATCCCCATTGGTAATTTTACTTTCTGCTAAGTTGAGCTTACAGGTTCTGATAGTATATAGTTTACGAATCAGTTCCAGGACATTATTCATAGCTACAACACTGGAATATGGACCAAAGAACTCACCTTTTGATTTGTTTAATTTTCTCGTTGTGATGATTCTTGGAAACCTTTCATTTACAATACAGATGTAAGGGAATGTCTTATCATCCTTAAGAAGGATATTGTACTTAGGCTGCTCTTCTTTTATTATATTATTTTCTAAAAGGAGGGCGTCAAATTCACTGTTAACAATAGTGAAATCAAAGTACTTAATCTCACTAATTAGTTTATGGGTTTTTCTATTATGATTTGAGCTTTTATTAAAATAGCTGGCAACTCTTTTTTTAAGGCTTTTGGCCTTACCAACGTATATTAAGTTTTGATCCTCATTAAAGAATTTATAAACTCCTGGTGAATTTGGGAGTACACTTTTCTGGTTAAGGTTATAACCGGAGAACTTCATTTAGTTAATGCTATTCGGATCCCAAGCTGGTTCTTCAACAACTGTACTATCTGAATCAACTGTGCCATATCTGCTGCAATCTAAGGCAACATCTATTCCTCCTGGAGGCTGCTGAAATTTACCTTTTTCATAACCTAGAGTTGGGTCACTATAAACGCTACGCATATATTGGTCCCAAATTGGACGTGCGGTTTTTGAACCTTGACCTAAGGACCAGTTTCTAAAGTGAATACTTCTTTCGTCACCGCCTACCCAGACTCCTGATACTAGGTCTTTAGTAACTCCCATGTACCAACCATCTGATGCATTGTTAGTAGTTCCTGTTTTACCTCCAATTTCATTGTCTATTTTTAATTCCATACTTAGGCCCTGTGAACTTCCTCCGCGTTCTTCGACACCACCCCTAAGCATATATAGCATTTTATAAGCGGTTTGAGGGCTTATAGCTTGCTTGGTTTTAGGAACAAAATTTTCGATGACATTACCATTTTTATCTTCAATTCTACTTATATAATAGGGCTTAGTCGATATCCCCATGTTAGCAAAGGTGCTGTAAGCACCTACTAATTCGAAGATCGATACGTCATTCACACCTAAGCACAAAGAGGGAACCGCTTCTAACTCACTTTCGATACCTACGCGGTGTGCAAAGTCGACTACATTTTGTGGTTGAATTTGCTGCATCAAAAAGGCTGTCACTGTATTTACAGACCTGGCTAATCCCTGCCTAATTGTCATTAGCTCACCAGATCCATAAGTGCCATCGTGGTTAGGGGGAGACCATGTTGGAGGATCACCTACAACCTGAAATGTTACCATAGCATCAGGCACTTCATAGCAAGGAGGGTAACCATTTTCGACAGCTGCGCCATATACAAAAGGTTTAAATGTTGACCCTGGCTGACGCTTACCTTGTCTTACATGGTCATACTTGAAGAATTTGTGATTGATGCCGCCTACCCAAGCCTTAATATGCCCTGAATGAGGATCCATGGACATCATGCCTGTGTGTAGAAAGTGCTTGTAGTATTTTACTGAATCTAATGGACTGAGAACTGTATCAATCTCACCTTCCCATGAAAAGACAGTCATCTTTCTTGGTAGGTTCATTACTATCTTAATAGAGTCATTGCCTGCACCATATTTTTTTACCAGTGCTCTGTAATGTTCTGTATTTTTAAATCGGTTTTCTAGAAACCCAGGGATTTCTCTGCCTTGCAGATCGCGCCAAGGGTTTTGCCCTTTCCAATGCTCATTAAAAACTTTTTGAAGATCTGCCATATGTTTTTCAACAGCTTCTTCTGCATATTTTTGCATTCTGCTGTCAATGGTTGTATAAATTTTCAATCCATCTTCATATAGGTCGTATCCGTGCTCTTGTGCCCATAATGTCAATTCAGTTTTTATCATGGACCTAAAATAAGTGGCAAGTCCTGTGTTGTGATTAGAAACACCATAGCCAGAAACGTCTATTGGCAGTTGTTTTAAAGAGTCAAGTTCTGTTTGATTTATATGCCCATGTCGATATATCTTATTCAGCACTTGATTCCTTTTAATTATCGACCTGTCATAATTGTAGATTGGGCTAAAGGCAGTTGTACCTTGTAAAAGGCCAATGATTACAGCTGATTCTTGATAGTTTAAACTGTCTGTGGGTTTAGCAAAGAATGTTTCTGAAGCTGTTTTTATACCAAAGGCATTGCTACCAAACGAGACAGTGTTAAGGTACATGGCTAGTATCTCTTTCTTAGTAAAGTTTTTCTCCAGGCGGGCAGCTATTATCCATTCCTTTGTTTTAATAATGACTTGCTTTAAACCAGGCACATTGTACAAAAGACCTTCGTTTTCAGACATTGTATTAAAGAGGTTTTCCGCCAACTGCATGGTTATTGTACTACCCCCACCAGCATATTGAAAAGTAAGAACACCTGTTACAGCTCTTAAAAGCCCCTGCAAATCAATACCTGAGTGCGTTTGGAATCTGTGATCTTCTGAAGCCAGCAATGTATTGACTAACTGAGGAGATAGTTCTTCATATAAAGCCTGACTTCTATTATACCGATAGTACCTTCCAAGTGAAGTGCCATCAGATGAAATAAGTTCGGATGATAAATCGTTTTCCGGATTTTCCAAAGACTTAAGGCTTGGCATGCCGCCATATAGTCCTCCCAAGTCAATGCTTACTGTAAAAATAAAAAGAGGCAATACTATCAAGCCAGTTATAGCCAGTATCCATATTACCTTAAATGCTATTTTAATTTTAGAGTTTGGTTTACCCAGTTTCTCAATTAATTCCATTGATATAGTTTTTTTCAAAAAACTTCAAGTACGCGTCCAAGTCTTTGCTTTGATAAAAGATATTGAAGTTGTCTTTTGTTATTACAAATTTATAAAACTTTGAGTTGCGTTTAGCTTCATCGATAGGATCAGATTTGATAAAGTCTGAATAATACTGAAAGGCGTCAATCTTATTTTCAAAATCAGAAACTAAAATCATAGCCAATTCATCATTCAAAATGAGATTACTGGTTTTCAAATTCAATCCAGAAAATTTACCATTATAATTGTCAATAGCCTGGCTGATGGCATCAGTTAACCCTGATTTTAGTTCGTAGACATACACTAAGTAGTGAGACTGTTCAAGGTACTTCACATACTCGGTGCCTAGGCGCTTTCGCTTGCGTTCAAGAAAACTTCTTGACGCTGTTAATAGTTCTTCTGCATAAGGAGCTACTTCGCTGTCGGGATTGCTCTTAATGAACTCTGATAATTGATATTGGTACAGGTTAATATCCTCTGTTTTTCCCGTGACAAGTATTTTAAGAAGTTTCAAACGCGATGTAAAGACAGTTTCTTCATAATTTTCAATGGCATCATTAAGAATGTATAATGTGGTATCATAGTTCTCCTGAGTGAAATAGCCATATGCCTTCTCGTAGATTTTCTTTAGCTTTTCGTTAGTAGCTGTACTTTCCTCAGTATAGTTCGGGTTAGCTATTAACTTAGCATAGACGGTATTTGGGAAATCATTGAGCAGTTCGTTTTTGTAAGTATTATATTCTTCATTATTTAGCTCTTTGTATATAAGATAAAGCTGATATAAAGCTTCTGGTTTATTCTCCGTTTCAGGAAATCTCGTAATCAGAGTCTTAAAAGCATCTGCTGAATTTACATCTTCTTCAAGATCATATTTGTAAATGTTGCCAAGAGCATAATACGCTGCTTCTATCTTATTGAGGGATTCTTGTTTGGCGTCTTCTGAAAATGGAATTTCTCGATATAAAGCATTTAAATTGGCTCCGGCATCAATATTTGCAGAGGTTTGGCCATTAGCTACATCAGTATTTTCCACAACATCAGTGGGGGTGCTATTTACATTCAGTGACTGGACTGATTCTTTAATTGATCTCCTCCAGTTATCTTCTAAGGGTCTCTCGCCCCAGATTCGTTTAAATTCAGATTGACCAAGTGCTACAGCGGAGGGATTTCCAAAATACCATCCCGTAGAACTAATACCCGTGTTACTATTAAAGGCCGATGCTTGTGTTCTTCTTGCTTTCCTTTCCTCCTTTTTTTGCTGCTCTTTTCTTTTCTCCGCCTGTTCGTCAAGATAACTATTAAGTTTTGCAGTAATAGCAGCCGAATCTAATGTTGATAATCTCAAAATACTATCCTGTACTTCTATGGTTTTGAGATTTTTAACAAACTCTCCTAACACTTGCTGACGAGCTTTTATGGACGTTATGTTTTCAAAATCTTGCGGAAGAGCCTGTATGGCACTATCATAATAAGCTTGTGCTAATTCGTAACTTCTTAGGGTGTCATAATATACCTCGCCCAGTCTTAAATACGATTGCCCTTTCTGTCTTTGATTACCGATACTACTGGCAATGGATGACTCAAAGTTGTCAATAGCTTTGTCGCGATTACCCTGTTTTAATTCAAACTCGGCAATTTCAAAATAGATTTTGTCTTTGAATTCCTTGTTTTTAGAGTCTTTAAGAAGGCTATTCAGTACTTTTCGTGCAGCTCTCACGTCACTTGATTTTCCAAGCTCAGTTACCTGCGCCATATTTAGTCGGGTGTAAAAATCAAGTTCATACTCAGGGTTGCTGGCCAGACATTTACGGTAATAGTTAAAGGCCTCTGCATCAAAGCCGAGCTCCTGATAAATCTGTCCTATGATAAAGTATATCCTACCCTTACCATCTTTTCTTTTGAGTAATGGAGCAGCAAGTACCAGGTTGGACACCATTTTATTATAATCTTCCTTAACCTGATAATGATGCGCCTGATTTAGATACAAAAGCTTTTGATTTTGCTTATTGAGTTTTTCTTTTTTGATATAATCCTCAACAGCAACAGCATTTTCAAATTCCTGATAATCTACGAATGTTCTTAGCAATCTTATAAGTGCCTCATGTCTTGCGTCATCATCTTCACTTTCTGTGTTCACGAATTTGAAAGTCTCAATGGCATTCACATAGTCAAGGCTGTATAGACGCGCTCTTCCAATAAAAATATAGCTGTCATCTACCCACTTACTATTTTTATGTCTTTGTATGGCAATGGAAGCTTTCTTAATACAGTCGTCAATTTTTTCTTGGTAGGTGGTAGCGAGTGTACTGTCAATCTCGGGGTATATTCTTAAAATGTTGTTGTAATCGTTATCAACATTCTCTTTTAGAACCGCTTCGATCTCCTTAATTCTCTTTTTGGCATAGAAATATGCATTATACCTGGCGGTGGTATTATGATATGTTTTACTTAAAACATTTTTGCGTTCTGCCGAGCAACCATCCAACAACAGGGCCATTAAAATAGCCACTGAAAAAAATAAAAATTGTCTTAAATGTAACAAGAGGACCTGTTTTCGTTTAACCTGTAATGAAACGTAAAAAATGGCATATTTAATACAATAATAGTTTATAATATCTATTTTTGCCGTCCTTCAAATTTAAATAAACACTCAATTTGAAAGCTAGAAAGACACTTTCGAGCTGGTTAGTCAACAGATATCTGCTAATTATCAGGAATGAAGAAAACTTCGCAGAAAAGACTACATTCAGCTTTACTTATGCTAAGGTAATACTCTTAACCGTCACAGTATTTATACTATTGATGGCGTTGAGTCTATTTTTAGTTAAGACCTTGTTGGCGCAGTGGTTTGATCCACGTCATGCTCAAATGGAGGCGAACAAAAAGTTATATGAGCTTGCGGTTAAAATGGATTCACTTTCTCAGGAAGTTGAGGAGAAGGATAATTTCATTATGAACTTTCAACGTGTGCTTAGAGGAGACACCTCCGATGTATATGAAAGCTATGAAAATACAGCCACATCAACAGATCAAACCATAGCGGCTTCTGTAGATGTTAATAAGCTGTCTCCTGTTGACTCACAATTCAGGCAAGAATTTGAGCAAACGGACCTGTCATTACTCAATTTTAACTCGGCTTCTTATAATGAGCTTCAAGAGATATTTTTCTTTTCCCCTATATCGGGATTTGTATCCGCACCTTATCGCGTAAAGGAAGGACATTTTGGGGTAGATATTGTTGCAAAGAAAAACGAGCCAGTAAAATGTGTGGCCGATGGTACCGTTATAATGGCATCCTGGACTCAGGATTCTGGCTATGTTATAGCTGTTCAGCATCGTGGCAACCTGATTTCCGTATACAAGCATAATGCTGAATTATTGAAAAAAGTTGGTAATTTTGTGAATGCCGGTGAGATTATTTCCATTATTGGGAATACTGGAGAACTTACAGACGGTCCGCACTTACATTTTGAGTTGTGGTCTAATGGAAACTCTGTGAACCCGGAAGAATTTGTAACCTTTTAAATTTAAATATAATGTTTGCCTCAAAAGAAGATCATAAAGTAGCCGAAGAGATAAGCAATTCAAGCAATATCATAGGAAAGGGCACCATACTGGAAGGTAATATTGAAACTTTCGGAAATATAAGAATAGAAGGTAAAGTAATTGGTAACATAAAGACCAAATCAAAAGTAGCTTTAGGTCAGTCATCTCACGTTGAAGGTAACATACTGGCTCAAAATGCTGAAGTAGCTGGAGAAGTTAAAGGCAAAATTGAGGTGACAGATATTTTAATCCTTAAGCCTACTGCGGTTATTCATGGTGACATTATTACAAATAAGATCATTGTTGAATCTGGAGCTACATTTAATGGAGGTTGTAAAATGGGAGTCTCACAAAAGGAAATTAAGATAGGAGACAATGGCCAAAGCAACACCACCCTCAGACCCCAAGGAGTCAAAGCCGTATAATTCGATAATTAAATACTCGGGGCTTGCCCTCCAAATGGGAATCACCATTTATTTAGGGAGTTTGCTAGGAGGGTATTTAGACGAGCGTTTAGAAAATGAAGCTTCACTATATAGTAAGGTAATCACACTGCTAGCGGTTTTTCTTTCTATTTTTTCTGTAATCAGGCAAGTTCTCAAGGATAGTAATGATTAAAAGGTTTATTTTTTCATCATTTATAGTCAGCCTGATCACAATGCCACTTTATCTTGGCCATCAGTATATATTAAATAGTGCATCAATTGAGTTAGGGTACAATTTATTAGATGCCTATCTATTTTATTTATTGGCTTATATATTGGTAACTACTGCTATTGAGCTCGTAAACAAGCTTCAACCTATATATACCGGAATGGCCTACATGTGGTCATTTGTGATTAAGCTAATATTGTTTGGAGCGCTGTTTTACTCTAAGTTATTTGAGAAAGTGGTGTTGCCATATGAAGATCGGTTGTCAATAATTGCACCGCTGTTGATCTACATTTTGTTTGAAGTACTATACTGTGTGAAGGTTATTAAATTAACAGAGCA
>NZ_SMLV01000222.1 GCF_009711525.1 Fulvivirga lutimaris | reverse complement strand
CAATTAATGAATAGCGATAAAAATAGACATGAATTATAGAAAAGTTTTAAATACAATATTCACCCTTATCTGTTTGGTGCTTGTTTCTTGCGATAAAGAGCATAAGAATTATACAACAATTGCCAATGGTGTTGAGCTTACACTTCAGGAAGGAGAAGCTGATTTAATAAGAGTGTCATTTGTTACAGACGACATTGTCAAAGTTGAGCTATTGTCTTCTGAGGGTTCATTAGAAAGTGAAAGTCTAATAGAAGTAGCAGAGGTTGGTGAGGTAAAGTTTGAGCTGCAAGATGAAGATAACATACTTGTACTGAAATCATCAAGTTTGAATGTGTCCATTGATAAAACCACTGGAAAAGTAGCCTACTCTGATTTGGAGGGCAAGTCAATAATAAGTGAAGCAGACAGAGATTTTACCGCTGTAGAGGTAGGTGGTAAATCTGGATTTTCCACCTTACAGCGCTTTAATTCTTCCAATACTGAGGCATTATATGGTTTGGGGCAGCATCAGGCTAATGAGATGAACTATAAGGGGAAAAACGAAGAACTATTTCAATACAACACAAAAGTATCTGTGCCATTTATTATGTCAACAGAAAACTACGGCATTTTATGGGATAATTATTCCTTAACCCGCTTTGGAGATGAACGATCCTACAGCAACCTTGATCAGCTTACCTTAACAGATAAATATGGTGATGAGGGTGGATTAACAGCAACTTATTACGGAGATAAGACTTCAGATAAAGTATTCATTGAGCGGAAAGAAGCAACTATAGATTATGAGAACCTTGAGACAGTTAAGAATTTTCCAGAAGGATTTCCTTTTGATAATGCCAAAATAGTGTGGGAAGGTTCAATATCATCAGATCAGGCAGGTTTGTATAGGTTTCTATGCTATTATGCCGGATACACAAAGTTTTGGGTTAATGGTGAGTTGATATTTGATAAATGGAGGACGGCATGGAATCCGTCAGTAGAAAAGTTCAATATTGATCTGGAATCTAATAAAAAGGTTCACGTTAAACTTGAATGGCTGCCTGATGGAGGCGTATCCTATATTGGCCTTAAGTCATTATCCCCCCGTGAAGAACAGGTTCAAAATCAAATTACATTTAGCTCTGAAATGAGCCAAAGCCTTAGGTATTATCTGATGGTAGGTAATTCAATGGATGATGTTATCAGCAAATACAGAACGGTGACTGGCAAGGCTCAAATAATGCCGAAATGGTCGATGGGTTTTTGGCAAAGTAGAGAGCGATATAAGACTGAAGATGAATTGCTGTCAACACTGAAGGAATTCAGAGACCGCCATATTCCTATCGACAATATCGTACTCGATTGGTCTTATTGGCCCGTAGATAAATGGGGTAGCCATGACTTTGACCTGACGAGATTTCCCGATGCTAAAGGAATGATAGACAAGGTTCACGATCAGAATGCGCGTATTATGGTATCGGTGTGGCCAAAGTTCTATATCAATACTAAAAACTATAATGCATTTAATGAAAAAGGTTGGATGTATAAGAGGGCTGTAGAGGATAGTGTTAGAGACTGGATATATCCGGGATATATTGGGTCATTTTATGATGCTTATAGCGATGGAGCTCGAAAGCTTTTTTGGGATCAAATTGAAGATAAACTATACACCAAGGGGTTTGATGCATGGTGGATGGATGCTTCGGAACCCGATATTTTGTCAAATGCCAGCATTGATTACCGTAAACAGCTAATGACTCCAACAGAATTAGGACCATCTACTGAGTATTTTAATGCCTATGCTTTAATGAATGCCAAAGGAATTTATGAAGGTCAAAGATCGGTCAATCCTGATGAAAGAGTATTTATACTTACTCGATCAGGCTTTGCTGGTCTACAGCATTATGGTGCAGTAACATGGAGTGGTGACATTGCTACACGTTGGGAAGATATGGAAGCTCAAATTTCTGCAGGTATCAATTTCGCCATGTCTGGTTTGCCTTACTGGACCATGGATATTGGTGGTTTTTGTGTTGAAAAGCGCTATGAAAGGGCAGAGGAAGGTAGTGAAGATCTTGAGGAATGGCGAGAGTTGAATGCAAGATGGTATCAGTTTGGTTCAATGGTGCCGTTGTTCAGAGTTCACGGTCAATTTCCATATCGCGAGGTGTTCAATTTAGCACCTGAGAGCCACCCACTATACAAATCACAGCTGTATTACAACAAACTACGCTATCAGCTTATGCCATATATATACTCATTAGCCGGCTGGACGTATTTAAAAGACTACACTATCATGCGCGGCCTGGCTATGGATTTTAGTTCGGATAATCAGGTGTATAATATTGGTGATCAATACATGTTTGGACCTACTTTAATGGCTTGTCCTGTATATGAATATAAGGCCAGAAGCAGAGAGGTTTATCTTCCAAAATCTGCTGGCTGGTATGATATATATACCGGGAAATTCCTGGAAGGTGGCCAAACCATTGAAGCTGAAGCACCATACGAGCAGATGCCAGTATATGCTAAAGCAGGTTCTATTTTGGTTAATGGTCCAGAGATTGAATATACAACAGAAAAACCTGCAGACCCTATAACGGTGGTTGTTTATGCAGGTAAGAATGCGTCATTTGATTTATATGAAGATGAGGGTACTAACTACAATTATGAAAACAAGGAGTTTTCAATTATTCCATTAGAGTGGTCTGAATCAAATGGAGAACTGACTATTGGAGCTCGGAAAGGCTCATTTGAGGGTATGCTAACAACTCGAACCATTAGAGTAATTGTGGTTGATCAAGAAAATCCTGTCAGCATCAATGACCTTTCTAATTACCAGGAAATTCAATATACTGGTGAAGAGGTTAAGGTTGCTATAAGCAATTAAATAATTTAATAAATCAGCATCGGATAAAATAATAGCTATGAAATCAAAGGTTTTAATGAAGCTAACGAATGTATTTTTAATAGTATTCCTTAGTCAAAACCTGATAGGTCAGGAATTAACTAAAGTCGCTCCCGAGAAGGTAGGCATGTCTACCGAAAGGTTAGAACACTTAAGCAATACCTTTCAAGAATATGTTGATAATGAAAAGCTTTCAGGCAGTGTCATCTTATTGGCACGAAAAGGGCAAATAGCTTATTTCGAGTCGTTTGGCAGCAGTGATATTGAAAGCAAGGTAGCGATGAAAAATGATGCGATTTTTCGTATTGCGTCTCAGACTAAGGCACTTGTTTCAGTAGGAATAATGATTCTGATGGAAGAAGGTAAGTTGTTAATAACTGACCCAGTTGGGAAATACATTCCTGCTTTTAAGACAACTACTGTGGCAGAACCTGATGGTGATGGTTACAAAGTGGTAAAAGCTAAACGTCCCATCACTATAACTGACTTGCTTACACATACCGCTGGTATAGGATATGGATACGGTCTAGGTGCCGAACAATGGGAAAAGGCTGAAATTCAGGGATGGTATTTTGCAGACAGAGATGAGCCAATTCAGGCTACTATTGAACGGTTGGGTAATTTGCCTTTTGAAGCTCATCCAGGAGAGCGTTTCGTTTATGGTTACAATACCGATATTCTTGGGGCTCTTATTGAGGTGGTTTCAGGAGAAACGCTAGATGCTTTTTTGAAGAATAGAATACTCGATCCTTTGGGAATGAATGATACACACTTTTACTTGCCAAAAGAGAAAAAGGACAGACTAGCTGTAGTTTATTCACCAGACGGTGAAAAAGGAGGACTAAAAAAGGCTCCAAGCCCAGGAGGCATGGTTGGTCAGGGTGAGTATGTTGATGGTCCCCGAAAGAGCTTTTCTGGTGGAGCTGGTTTGTTAAGTACTGCAATGGATTATGCTAAATTTCTTCAAATGATGCTCAATAAAGGCACTTTTAACGGTAATAGGGTGCTATCTCGTAAATCTGTAGAACTTATGACTTCAGATCATATTGGAAATGATATGTTTCCATGGGTTGGTGGAACGGGCTTTGGCTTAGGGTTTTCGGTGGCAACTAATTTTGCTTTACGAAGCGAATTGGGATCTAATGGGGAGTTCGGTTGGGGAGGAGCGTACCACTCTACCTATTGGGTTGATCCTCAGGAAGAGCTGGTGGTGGTTTATTTCACTCAGTTAATACCGGATAATGGACTTGATGATCATAAAAAGCTTAGGGCATTAACCTATCAGTCGATAATAGATTAAGGATAATTATATAAAAACTTCAATTAGGCATTCATCAAAGAAAGGCAGTTGCGTCATGTAACTTATCCAAAAGGAGCGGAAGTTACCGGTGATATAAAATTGGATAACCAATTGATAGATGGCTACCTGCCAGGTATTAAGGATTTCAAATTCTTGAATAAATAATATAACTGACTGGTTATTAACTGGTTAATTGCTCCATCAAGTCGGAAGAATTATAAATGTATAATAATGGAGTCTTACAAGGACACCATTTTTAGTTTTAGGCACTTTCGCACCTTTCGTTTATAATTGCCAAATATGGAGAGGAAAAAGCATGCTTCAATTCTTAGGAGCACGAGGAGCATTCACCGGAAGACAGGCATTATCTTATTTGTAGCATTTTTTGCAGTAGCAATTACCGGTTTAATGCTGGGATGGAAGAAGAAGGTGGATGTCCTTCAGCATCCAACAGCAAAAGGCTCATCTAAAAATCTATCGGAGTGGCTACCTATGGATACGCTTGTTGCGTTAGCTCATAATGAGATGAAAGCCAGAAACGGAGCGGATATATCACTGGAGCTGAGTAAGGTAGATGCCCGACCTGATAAAGGAATAGTTAAGGTTATTTATGAAAACCACTATAATAGCGTGCAACTAGATGCAGTAACAGGAGAAGTGTTGTCTTATGAATTCCGCACTTCAGACCTTGTGGAGCATTTACATGAAGGAACCATAATAGATAACTATTTCGGTCTGCCCAATGGCATTTTTAAGCTATTCTATACCACTGTGTTAGGTATGGCCCTAATGACCTTTACAATTACAGGCTTTTGGCTCTGGTATGGCCCTAAGGTGATGAGGAAAAGGAATTAGTGTATTGAGGATGAAAATCATAAGTGTCATTTCGGCCTCCAAGCAGTAATCTTTTCATACAAGCCTTTTCCAAAATGTTCCATTATCAGGAAAAACGTGTTAAAATGTAGTGCATTTCATTGTCAAAGGGGGTCATTCATTCTTTATTCTCAGGTCTAGCATCTTTTGTCTTTAAAAACTATATTGTATCATGTTCGGATTATTCAAAAGCAAACCTCCAAAGGCCAAAATTGACTATCTGGTATATCGCACAGAAGTAGCCAAATACAAAATGATGGTAGATGACATCAGACAGAAATTCTCCTCGACAAAAGATGTAGTTGTAGTCTGTTTTTTTAAAGACACCTATGAACAGTTATTGAAATTGTTTGAGGTTTCGCAAGTCAACAAAGGTGACCATGATACCAAGTTTACGCTCTTTATGTATGAGGAAGGAGAATGGAAGGCCTTTGACGGAGACTATGAGATGATTTTGGCTGATGTACACCCATTGGCTTCTGTCATGCAGGACATATTAGGGTATTATTCTGGTAAGTCGTCATTAACTTGTTACATGTCGCTGGATAATGCTTTCTTTAGTTTATTTGGAGGAGAAAGGCTTATTTCTTTGCTCGACAGCTTAGGTATTGGAGAATATGAATCCATTTCGCATGCCATGGTAGATAAGTCCATAGATCAGGCTCAAAAGAAGATTGAAGCTAAAGTTGAGTTTCCCAAACCTGCCAATTCAATTGATGAATGGATGAAGCTTAATGTTAAAGAGTAGCCCATTGAACCTATTTGATTTAAAACACTTTGCTTAAGGCCGGGCCGCTGCTATAAGAGCTATTTTTTATTTTTATATAAAGTAGTATTTTACAGGTTATGGGTGAAATTCAAATATTGGAAAGTGCTAAGGCCAAGAAAACAGTGTTACTATTTTCAATAGCTTTTGTCATAGTTATAGCCATTTCTTATTATCTGGGCTATTCTTCTGGATATGAACAGGCACAAATGGACATAAAAACTGAATTGAATTCAAAATAACAGCTACTCAGGCTTCAGCTACAAGAAGTCTATGTTATTATTTCTAATCGGGAATGGCCAACAGTGGTATTTCCGTATGAAAAATCAATTTTTTACTTTGACTCTTATGAAACAGTGAATGGAAGAACCCATGCTTTCTAGGTATTAAAGCTAGCATGTCTATTTTTTTCTCTTTGATATAACTGCTAATACCTTGTTCC
>NZ_SMLV01000373.1:13788-22940 GCF_009711525.1 Fulvivirga lutimaris | reverse complement strand
AAACTTTAAAAAAACTTCTTATAGTTTTTGTCATCCTGCCAGAAAGCATAGCACTTTTCTACCTGCTCGTTTCTGAAGTCTTCGTCTTTTTTAAGTTCTTTCCATTCGCCCATCTCCAAACGCTCACACAGTTTGAAGAAGCGATCGCCCTGCCCATTTCTTTTATCTTGAACGAGTGCACTTAAAAGTGGTCGCTTATCTGCATGCTCGTCTTCTGAAATCTCATCAAGAATTTCTCCTAGTAATTGCTTCTCATGCTTGATATCGAGATTAAGACCAAGTTCGGTTTGATTAATAAGTCGTCTGTAGGGGATTGGAGAATCTCCCTTGCGGGCTAAAGAAATTAAGTGGTTTCTAACTCTTGCGTTCATCTGTTTTTCTGCTTACAAGCGGAAAACTACTCAATTTGTCTTAAAAATGCAGCTACATGAGGAATTAGGTTGTTATGTCCGCATTCCAGTAAATGAATATCATAGTTTTTTAGTTTATGAAGTAACTTATTCATTCCGGCCTCAGTAATTATCTTATCGTAGCTTCCTAAAAACATGGTGACTTCAATGTCATTTTCGTTTACCAGTTTACTAATATGATTCATATTAGACTTTAAGTCTTTAAAGATCACCCATGAATAATAAACCCGCCTTCTTTTTTTTGCCGAGTTCATTTGTGAGGCAGCGAACTTAGAAATACTCTTATCTAACAGGCCTATTGATTTAACAAGGTTCAATATTTTTAAGAACCTGTTCGGTTTAACAATCATGCTTTTAAAATAATTTTGGAAAATCAACGGATAGGTGGCTAGGTTATACCACATCTGTGTTTTAATTCCATCGGGGGCGATAAAGGTTATCTCTCTAATCTGATCAGGGAATAATTCAAGGGTGGTTAGTGCAAACTTTCCTCCCAGACTAAAGGCCATTAAAGAAAAGTCATTGATTTTTTCTTTTTGAAGAAATGCTTGTAAAATCTTTTGCCACTGTTGCTTAGTTAATTTGTTGTTTGGTTCTCCCCAATGACTTTTACCATGATAAAAAAGGTCAAAGCTGTATATTGTATATACATTTGACCAAGAATCAGCAATGGGCTTAAAACTGCTGCCATCTAAACCAAAGCCATGAAATGCCAGTTTTGTCTTAATGCCATTACCCATTTTATAGTAGTGGATGACGTGATCTTCGTATGTTAAAAAGTGACTAGTCATAAATTATTTTTAAACATATAAAATATTTTCCGGAGTCATCCGACTTATAAATCAGATGGCCGAACAAAACACTTCCATATTAACCTACTCCATGAAAAAAAGGCAGGAAGAGACAATTAATAAAGAGCGAGGAAGACTTCTTGGTTTTATCAAGTCTAGAGTAAGTAATCTGGAAGATGCGGAAGATATCTTGCAGGATGTGTTGGAGCAATTTGTTGATAGTGGTGAAATTCAAACCATCGAGAAAGCCTCGTCCTGGCTTTTCAGAGTAGCTGCAAATAAGATTATTGATCTGTATCGATATAGAAAGGTGCGCAGCAATCAGGTTACTTTAAATGAAGAAGACGATGATGAGAATGCACCTTTGATGCTCAAAGATATTTTGCCAGACCTTGGGCAGACTCCAGAGGAGAAATATTTTCAGGAGATACTTTCAGAGGAAATAATGACAGCGGTTGATCAATTACCTGAATTGCAAAGGGAGGTTTTTATACTTCATGAATTGGAAGACTATAGTTTCAAACAGATTGAAGAGAAGCTAGGCATTCCTATTAATACACTTATTTCAAGGAAGAGATATGCTGTATTGGCATTGAGAAAAAAATTAGAAGAAATATATAAAGAGATATAATCATGAGATATTCGAAAGGGAAGAAGATTTTATTTGCGATACTAATTATCCCTGTGGTGATTTTTGTATTCGTGACAGTGGTAATGTACTTGTGGAATTGGTTGATTCCAGAATTGTTTAATGGTCCTGTAGTTACTTTTTGGCAGGCCTTTGGTCTGATACTGCTTTCCAAAATTCTTTTTGGAGGATTCAAAGGAGGAGGACATAAGTCTGGACCCTCAAAATGGGGAGGTGATTGGAAGCAAAAATTTAAAGATATGTCTCCGGAAGAGCGAGTGGCTTTCAAAGAAAAATGGGCTAATAAATGGAATTGTGGAAGAACAAACGATTTCGAAAATGAAGATCCTCAAAGCCTTGAAAACACTGAAAAATAATTAACAAAAATTTATTCAATCTACTGTAACCTATTGATATATGAGCCGTTAGGCACATTATAAACTATGGAAACTTTAAATATGTTAAAAGTTTCCATAGTTTTGTGATCAAATAAAGAAGGCGCATGAGCATTGAAGAAAAGATAATAACAGGAGCAGGGGAGTTGTTCAAAAAGTACGGAATACGAAGCGTTTCGATGGACGACATTGCCAGACACCTTTCCATTTCAAAAAAGACAATTTATCAGTACTACAAGGACAAAGATGAGATTGTATCGTTGTCATTGAAGAAACATCTGGAGTATGAGAAACAGGAATACGATCAAATATTTAACAATACAAGTAATGCCATTGAGGAGTTAGTCAAGGTATCAAAATGCATGCGTCAGGATTTCAAGGATATGAAGCCTTCATTAATCTTTGATATGCAAAAGTATCATCCTAATGCATGGAAGGTCTGGCTAAGTTTTAAAAATGAATATATCAAAAATCAGGTAATGGAAAATCTTAAAAGAGGAATGGCTGAAGGTTATTTCAGAGAAGATCTCAATCCTGATATTCTAGCCAGATTAAGGGTAGAGCTTGTTCAGCTTGCATTTGATGAAGATGTATTTCCGGCTGATCAATATAATTTAAGGGACTTGCAACTACAGTTTTTTAACCACTTCGTTCATGGTATCGTGACCGAAAAAGGAAGAAAATTATATCAAAAACACATCGACAGTGAAATTTCAAACCAACATAAATAAATCAGGAATGCTTAAAAAAATAACTATTACCGCATTCATTATTATCATTAGCACCTTTAATATAAGGGCGCAGGATGATTCGGAAGTAATGAGTTACTCATTGCAACAGTGTATTGATTATGCCTTGGAGCACAATCAGAATTTATTGAACAATGGTCTAAGTAGACAAATTGCCGAAAAGCAAGTTAAACAGACATTGGCAGATGGGTTACCGCAAGTTACAGGTAACGTTGACTTAGCTTACAATTTCAAGATTCAGACTACACCGATACCTGACTTTATATCACCAGCAGTTTACGGTGTGCTTTTTCAGGAATCTGTTATTCCATCTAGAGATTTAGGCGACCCAAGTGTTTTTCCAGCGCAGTTTGGTACAAAATATACTGGGTCAGCTACGGTATCAATAGAGCAAATGATTTTTAACGGATCATACTTTGTTGGTTTACAAGCTGCCAGAACCTTTACTGAACTATCACGCAAGGATGAAATTAAAACAACCATAGATGTAATTGAGGCAGTTACTAAGGCTTACTACTCAACAATAATTATGAAGGAGCGTCAAGCTTTAGTTGATAAGAACTATGAAAGACTTGATAGTTTACTGAGAGACACAAAAGCCTTGAATGAAAATGGGTTTGCTGAAAATATTGATGTAAACAGGATTCTGGTTCAATTTAATAACATAAAGGTTGAGAAAAATAATTTTGACCAGACTTATGAGCTATCAAAAGCTTTGTTAAAGTTTCAAATGGGAATGCCTCAAACGAACACCATCACTTTAGTGGATGATTTGAGCACCATTGAATTTCAAACTATTGAGAGTGACTTTAGTCAGGAATTTAAATATTCTGATCGCATAGAATATAGTCAGCTAGAGACCAACGATGAATTAACCAATCTGGATATTAAGAATACTAAGGTTCAATACTTGCCTAGGTTAGATTTATATGGCAGAGTAGGTGCAACGGCAGGTGCTCAATCAACTTCTGATTTATTCAATTTCAGCGACAACTGGTTTGAGGTAGGCGTTGTTGGTGTAAGAATGAACGTTCCAATTTTTGACGGATTTAGAAAGAGCAATATAATTCAACAAAAGAAAATACAGTCTGATCAGATCCAGAATTCATTTGAATTGCTAAAAAGCAATATTGATATACAGATTAAGCAAGCTACAGTTAACTACAATCGAGCCATTGATAATATGGCGGCCCAAAAGGAAAATATGCAGTTAGCTGAAGAAGTATTTAATGTTTCTAAAATAAAATATGGTGAAGGAGTGGGCTCAAGCCTCGAAGTAACCAATTCAAATACAGATTATAAAACTGCCGAAACTAACTATTACGATGCTTTGTATTCAGCGCTCGTAGCCAAAATAGATTTAGAAAAGGCATATGGAAGACTTAACAAATGAAAAAACACCCTAGATATACAACAACTATGAAATCAACATCAACTATATTTTTACTGGTTATCGTGCTGATGTCAGCATGCGGAAATCAGGATGAAGGTTCTGTAAGCACCATAATTTCTAATGGAAATTTGGAGGAATTGAGAGCCAAGAAAAAAGAATTAGCATCACAGCTATCTGGTCTGGAAGAGGAAATTGCTCTTTTAGATGCAGCAATTGGTGAAAAAGTGGGTGACAAAAAATTATCTTTAGTTACTACTCATAAAGCTAGTGTCACAAATTTTGACCACTATGTGGAGTTACAGGGAAATGTAACTACTGAGCAAAATGTACTAATCTATCCAGAAGCGGCAGGTACACTTTTAAAGGTTTATGTTAAAAAGGGACAGCGAGTATCTAAAGGACAAATGTTAGCCTCTATTGATGATGGAGGTATGAGTAGCCAATTGGTACAAATGGAAACTCAATTGGCACTTGCTGAAACAACTTTTAAAAGACAGGAGAGACTTTGGGAACAAAAGATAGGTACTGAGATTCAATACTTGCAGGCCAAAGCTAATTATGAGTCGCTTGAAAACAATGTGAAGCAGTTCAAAGGTCAGCTAAGTAAGTTTTCTATAAGAGCACCTTTTTCAGGCATTATAGATGATGTCATCAAAGACCAGGGTACAGTGGTTGCACCAGCAGGCCCGGGTTCTGAAGTGTTCAGAATTGTTAACCTATCAGACATGTACATTGAGGTTGATGTTCCTGAATCTTACATAGCTAATGTTGTTCCGGGCAAAGCGGTTAAGGTGTTCTTTCCAATCTTGAATAGAACTATTGAGTCTAAAGTAAGACAGACTGGTAACTATATTAACCCAAATAACAGATCATTTACTGTTGAAGTGCCTGTGCCAAACGCTGATGGTAAAATTAAGCCAAATATGACGGCTAAGGTTCATATCAACGATTATAACAATCCGGAGGCAATCCTTATACCTCAGAGTATAGTTTCTGAGAATGCAGAGGGGGAACAGTATGCATATATCGCTTCAGGTGTTAAGGACAATGTTGGAACCGCCAAGAAAAATATTATTACTACTGGCAAAACTCAGGGAGATTTCGTGGAAGTGCTGTCAGGTTTAAAAGCTGGTGATAACATAATTGAAGAAGGCGCAAGAAGTGTAAAAGATAATCAACAGGTTAAAATTTTAAATAAATAACCGAAATGAGTAATCAAAAAAAGAAAGTAGATAAAGAGTTTCGATTGGCTTCGTGGGCCATTGATAATCCGTCTGTGATCTGGGTGATGATCGCAATGTTCTTCCTTATCGGATTGTCCTCTTATTTCGCTATGCCTCGGGAAGATTTTCCTGAGATCAAGGAAACGAAAATTTATATCAGTACGCCTTTTCCAGGTAATACTGCAGAAGATATAGAAAGGCTTATTACAGATCCGCTAGAGGATGTGCTAAAGAATATAAGTAATGTGGTGGAGATTATTTCTACTTCACAAGAAGACTATTCAATTATTACGGTGGAGTTTGATGAGGACATTACTGTTGAAGCAGCCAAGCAGAAGGTGAAGGATGAAGTGGATGGCGAGAAAGCAGGTGAAGATTGGCCTTTATTTAATGGTGCTAAGGTAGAGCCTAATGTGTTTGACCTTAACTTATCAGAAGAGCAACCAATTATGAATATCAACATAACTGGTGATTATCCGGTAGACAAGTTGAAGGAGTTTGGTGAGTATCTTGAAGATGAGATTGAAGACTTACCTCAAATAAAGCAAGTAGATATTAGAGGAGCGCAGGAGAAGGAGGTAGAAGTAGCTGTAGACATCTATAAGATGATGGCTGCCAAAGTGAGCTTTGGTGATATAACGCAAGCTTTGGGTAATGGTAACATGACCATGTCTGCTGGTAATTTAAAATCTAGTGGTCAGAGACGAACAATCAGAATTTTAGGGGAGATAGAGAAACCATCTGAACTTGAAAACTTTGTTGTTAAAACTGAAAATGGCGCCCCTGTTTACTTAAAGAATGTTGCCGAAGTAAGCTTTAGTGATAAAGAGAAAACAACATTTGCACGTGAATTTGGCAAGAGCGTAGTTATGCTTGATGTTAAAAAGCGTGCCGGTAAAAACATGATTGAGGCGGCCAGTCAGATAAGAGATATTATAGCCAAAGCACAGGAAGATACTTTTCCTCAAGACTTGGAAATTTCTATATCAAACGATTCGTCATCAAGGACACTTAATCAGGTAGAAGATCTTGTTAATAATATTATTTTTGGTATCCTACTGGTGGTTACAGTTTTAATGTTCTTCCTAGGATTTAGAAATGCCTTGTTCGTTGGTTTCGCAATACCGATGTCCATGTTCATGTCCTTCATGATACTATCTACATTAGGCTACACACTAAACACAATGATCTTGTTCGGACTTATTATGGGTCTGGGTATGCTTGTTGATAATGGTATTGTGGTGGTTGAGAACGTATATCGTTTGATGGAAGAAGAAGGGATGAGTAGAATAGAAGCTACTAAAAAAGGAATTGGCGAGATAGCCTTACCAATTATTATTTCTACAGCAACTACCGTTGCGGCCTTCGTTCCACTAGGAATGTGGCCAGGTATCTTTGGTCAGTTTATGATTTACTTCCCAATTACACTGTCAGTAGTTCTAGGTTCGTCTTTGTTCGTAGCTATTTTCATGAACTCCATGCTGGTGTCAAGGTTTATGGAAGTGGGTAATAAGGTGTTAAAAACTAAGCAACTGATAAGAACTTCGCTATTACTGACAGTATTCGGAGTCTTTATTCTGGTAGTAGGAGGTGCTATGAGAGGCCTGGGAACTATCATGATTTTTACAGCTATTTTATTGTGGTTATATAAGTATGCCATTAAGAGGGTCGCAAATCATTTTCAAAGAAATACCTTGGTTAAATTTGAAAACTGGTACGAGAGAAGAATTGCTCATGCCTTGAAAAAGAACAATGTGTATTGGTATTTCGGAGTAACTGTTTTTATGCTGATTGCTGCATTTATGAGTTTTGGAATGTCAGTTGGTTCTGGAAGGACAAAAATTGAATTCTTTCCAGATAATACGCCTAACCAGATCATTGTTTACATAGAATATCCACAAGGTACTGCCATTGAAAAAACTAATGCTCTTACTAAAGAAATTGAAGAGCAAGTTTACGGTGTAATCAATGATGGGGAGTATATGGATGACGGATATAACTACTTGGTAGAGTCTTCTGTTTCCCAAGTTGGGGAAGGTGCTGGTAATCCGCAGACTGACGGTGGTTCTTCAGCAGAGATGCCTCATAGAGGAAAGATCACGGCATCGATGCGCGAATATAAGTATAGAAGAGGTAAAGACACTGAGAAGCTCAGAGCTAAGGTGCAAGAAGCCTTAAGAGGCTTATATCCTGGTGTCGCTATTTCGGTAGAGAAAGATGCAGCGGGACCACCAGCAGGCTATCCAATAAACCTTGAACTTGAAGGTCCTGACTATGATCAATTAATTGTAGAAGCTGAGAAGATCAGAAACTTTATTAATACAAAAAATATAGCAGGTATTGAAGAGTTGAAAATTGATGTTAATAAAGGGAAACCCTCAATGCAGGTGGTAGTAGACCGGGAAAAAGCGGGTGAATTAGGTGTAGCTGTTGGGCAGGTTGGAAACCAGCTGAGAAGATCTCTCTTTGGAGAAAAGGCTGGAGTTTATAAGAAGGATGGAGAGGATTATGACATCAATGTGAGATTTAATGAAGACATCAGATATAACACCAGTGCTCTTTTTAACCAAAATATAATCTTTAGAGATCAGTCTTCTGGTCGAATTAAGGAAGTGCCTATTTCTGCGGTTGCATCTCAGAAAAACACTTCAGCTTTTAGCGCCATTAAGCATAGAGATAACAAAAGAGTAGTAACTATTTATTCAGGTCTTCAGCCTGGTTTTACTGACGCGGCTGCTATTGTTTCTGAAATTCAGGAAGAGATGCAGGAATATAAGGACATGCCTAAGGAAGTTAAGGTAGACTATACGGGACAGATCGAGGAGCAGAACAAGCAAATGGCCTTTTTAATGAGTGCCTTCTTCGGTGGTCTAGGCTTGATTATTCTTATTCTGATTTTCCAGTTCGGTGGTGTTTCTAAGCCTTTGATTATACTTCTAGCAATATTCTTGAGCTTTATCGGGGTATTTGGCGGGTTGATGATTACAGGTTGGTCATTTGTTATTATGATGACTATGATGGGGATTATATCTCTAGCAGGTATTGTGGTAAATAATGGTGTGGTATTGCTTGACTATATACAGCTCTTGATCGATAGAAAGAAGGAGGACCGCGACATGGATTCTGGTGAAATGCTCACCAAGGAAGAGGTGAAGGAACTTGTTATTAAAGGAGGAAAGGCTAGGTTGCGTCCGGTACTACTTACTGCTATTACAACTGTATTAGGCCTTATACCTTTAGCGATAGGTTTAAATATTGACTTCTTCTCATTAGTGACAGAGTTTGATCCTAAGATCTATATGGGTGGTGATAATGTGATATTCTGGGGGCCATTAGCATGGACAGTAATCTTCGGATTGATTGTAGCTACTTTCCTAACACTGATCATTGTACCTGTTCTATTTACTATTGTTTATAGGATGAAGTTCTGGATTTGGGGTAGAAAGGCTAACAAAAAGGTTCAAGCCGCTGTTGCCTAGTTGAAAGATGAATAGAATCTTAGTGATATCTCTGCTGTTGGCTGTGCTTTTTGCTATAGACTGGTATGTCTATCAGGGAGCCTT
>NZ_SMLV01000373.1:0-13565 GCF_009711525.1 Fulvivirga lutimaris | reverse complement strand
TCTATAACAGTAGTTACATTTTCAGTAATCATATTTTACAATTTTGGAAATCCAGATTGGCTAAAGGGTACATCCAGAAGCCTGATATTTACTGGAATTTTCATTAACTATTTTTCTAAGCTATTTGCCGCAATATTTTTGTTTGGAGGAGATTTGGTGCGAGTTGGTAAATGGGTGGTGTCTCTATTTCAGAATCCTTCTCCATCAGCAGGTGGCAATACGATACCCAGATCAGAGTTTTTAGCAAAAACGGCTATGGTAGCAGGCACATTTCCTTTAGTGGCCATGAGCTGGGGTATTATTTCGGGTGCACATGATTATCGATTTAGAAGAAAAACAATCTACTTACCGAACCTGCCCAAATCTTTCGATGGTATTACTATAGGCCAGCTCTCTGATATTCACTCAGGTAGTTTTTTCAATAAAACGGCAGTAAAAGGTGGAGTTGAAATGATGATGAAAGAAAAGCCGGATCTTATGTTTTTTACTGGAGATCTGGTTAATAATGAATCATCAGAGGTAGAAGAGTACATAAACATATTTGATAAACTAAAGGCTCCTCTGGGAGTGTATTCTGTTACCGGAAACCATGATTATGGTGATTATAAGAATTGGAATTCTCTGGCTGAGAAGCAGCAGAATTTTAATGATTTGATTGAAGCTCACCGCCTGATGAATTATGACCTGTTAATGAATGAGAATAGGTACATTGAATTAGGAGGAGAGAAGATAGCCATCTTGGGTAATGAAAACTGGGGAGCGGGCAGGTTTGCCAAATATGGCGATTTGTCAAAGGCTCATGCAGGTACTGAGGAGGCTGCAGTAAAAATACTATTGTCGCATGATCCCAGCCACTGGGATGCGCAGGTTAAGCCAAATTATAAAGACATTGATCTAATGTTTGCAGGTCATACCCATGGTTTCCAGTTTGGTGTTGAACTCGGTGATTTTAAATGGAGTCCATCTCAATATGCTTACAAGCAGTGGGCGGGTTTATACACTGAAGGCAATCAGCATTTATATGTCAACCGAGGTTTTGGATATCTTGGCTATCCGGGTAGGGTAGGTATGCCACCGGAGTTGACAATTATTACACTAAAGAGAGGTGAGGCATAAAACAAAAGCCCTGACTATTCAGTCAGGGCTTTTTCATCAAAACCACACTTCCCATCAACCATTCATCAATAGGCTCTGTCCACCTCGCCTTTTCCATAAACTTTTTTAACCACATTTTTGGTTTGTCCCTTATGCTTTAGCACACCGCTGCCATAAACAACCGCTTCCAATTCATCAGCAACATGTATTTCGCAGTTACCCGATCCACTTAAAGCAGCCTGTGCACTTTGAATTTCACAGTCAAAGGCATATAAGCTACCAGGGCCGCTAATATCAATTACATTATTAGAGGCGTAACCTTTTAATGTCATTGAGCCAGAGCCTGAAATTTTGGTTTTTAGCATACGACCTTTCACATCAATGTTGATTGCTCCGGAGCCACTTACGCCAAGGTCTAAATTGTTAGAGGCAATTGAGTTTTCACTGATGATCTTCCCACTCCCATTAACCTTAAGTTGGTTTACATCACGTACACTGATATAAACATTCATGGTAGGGGCTATTTTTATATTATCAATTTTAGCCCATACGCTTGCATTAGGGTCTTCTTTTTTCTGTTTCACATTGATATGAAGAATACCATTCTCAACTTTGAATTCACTAATGCTGAATATTTCTGACAGCACCTCAACTGTCACTTCCTGCTTGTTAGACTGCTTTAGGTATACAGTATAGCCTGAGTTAACATATATGCCTTGAAATTCGCTAAGTTCAAGTGTTTTTCTTGTTACATCTGGCCCAAGTGCTAAGGCATTGATGGCAATGAATAGGCAAAAAAGAACTAAGTATTTACTTCTGTTTATCATATATTTTTTAGTTGATATATAATAAACTTAAATACATTAACCCTTAACCGAAAGGGCAAATCTATGAACCGTAAATAGCTTAGATTACTCTTTAATCCAGTCGTCAGATGAAGAAACGCCTAGTTTTCCATCTTTATATTCCATTATAAAATCGAGAAGGATTTCTGTTTTACAGCCCTGAAATTTAGTTTCGCTGGTACTTTTCAGAAGTATGGGGTGTGATTTTCCGTATTCACGGTTGAAAGTAACAATGGAGCCATCCTCTTTAAGAAGGAAGCCCCATTCAATTTCGATTGGACCCTTTTTACAGCTTACAGGAGCAAACCCGAATACATCATAATTGTAAATTCCGGTGCCATCAGCATTTAGGGTTAAGTAGCCTGTTTTCCTCCCTTTATAGGTGCCGTAGAACTTGTCATCAACATCATAGGTTGTATTTACCTTTGACCCGTTATATTCAAAATAACGAGACTTTTCAGTAGAGATCAATAATACCAAAAGGGTGGCTAACAGTACTTTCATTCGTTAAAACGGTAAATCGTCTTCATTTTCTGATACCCAACCAGGCTCTTCAGTTGGCATATCTGGTGATGCAGGTGGTGCTCCGGCAGAACCTGCAGAAGTGGCTACTCCATCAATTTTCCACGCCTGTAAAGAGTTGAAATACTTAACGCCTCCTTTTGGGTCATTCCATTTTCTGCCTTTAATATTAAAGTAAACATCAATTTCGTCACCAGATTTGTAATTGTCTAATAGAGCACATTTGTCTTGAATGGCTTCAAATTTTACAAACTCTGGGTATTGTGGGTTTTCAGCATATTCAATAACAAATTCTCGTTTTTTGAATGAATCTGATATTTGTTGGGTGTCCGAAATTTCTAATAGTTTTCCTTTAATATTCATCTGCAATCTTTGTTTTAATAATTTGACAGCAAAGTTATAACTACACATTTGTAATGTACAGTTATCATTTCTTTTTTCTAAAAATCAGTTTAAAAATTACGATAAAAAGAATACCGCCAATGGCCAGAGCCAATAAAGTGGGAGCATCTATGAGATCTACTGCATGCATTTTTTAAAAAATAATTCTAAGTTGAAATTTTAAATCTGTTCTTTTATTTCCATCTATTTGTTCTAGTCCGCTACCAATAGTTTCTCTATCTCTATAATTGGTTTGGGCATATTTAACCCAAAAAGTTAATTTTCTTAAAGGTCTATATTGAATCAAAACATAGTGCCTTGATGCTGTGCCCGAATAGGCGGGTACTGAGAATGCATAAAGCAAATCTCTTTCATAAGCATATTGGGTATTATTAAAATCATCGGTCTCAAAAATAGCATACCTTCCGCTGATTCGAAACTTACCAAAATCTAAATTCAAATCCTGCCAAATGGCAAAACCTTCTGTCAGCTTATTATTCAAATCATAAGAGCTCCATTGAACTCTTGATTTGAAAGATAGCCAATCATTAGCCGGAAAATCCAGATTAACCGTATAGTTTCTTTTTTGGCCCAAAAGTGGAGATTTAATGACCACTTCTTGATCATTGTCCGATGGGTTGTCAGCTTTTATTTGTTCTCTAAATTGAAAATATAATAAGACATTTCTACTCGGACGGTAGCTAACTCGGCCAAGGTATTCATACCCAGTGGAGGGCGCATTTATTGATGATGTTATCCATTGGTATCGAAATGAGTCAAAGTAACCAGTAACCTCGACTTTCCTGAAAGGTTTGTATTTTAAGCCCCAATACCAGCCTTGTTCATTGATGTTTCTGGTAGATTCACCAAAGGCATTTCCATAAATTGAATGAAAGTCTTCGTCATAATTTCTCAAAACCATGGAAGTTTCGAGTCTCGAATTTAAATTAATGATGGTACCTATAACTCCTCCAAAACCACCACTCTTTGAGATAGCACCCTCTGCAAATAGACTAATATTTTGCCAGTTATAATCTCCAAAAAGACCAATATTATAATTTGAAGTACCCTTAAATTCGAAATTGTTATAAACTCGTTCTGCCCTTATTAATGATGCACTGAACTTATTGATAATGAATGTGCTTCCTAAGTTAATTCCGTGTTTAGGGGATTTGTAAAGGAGTGTTCCTCCATAATTACTTTCCGAAACCTTGTCTTTCGCATTGAGTTCAGATTCTGTTCTATGAAAGCCAGACTGCTGTATAGAAGTAATAAAATTTTCTCTTTCTAAAGTATCCTCTTTTAATGTGGCATCTTGATTTAGTCTTGAGTAGAAACCGGTAAATTCGAGATTTTTAGTGAGGCTCATTGTGGCTGCTCCACCCCTGAAAAAGTTAGTTTCTATTACTGAGGTATATGGCCTTATTCCAAGATTTGATCTCCTTACTGTGGTAATGGTTTCTGCACCTTTACCAACATTGAAACCAGCTCCTAATAACAGACTTTGTCCATATTGTATTTGATAGTCGCCCACAATAATGTTTTTAAATGGACCTTGATTTTGTAGTTGGACATGACCGCTGTAGAAGTCAGCACCATAGCTTTTGGTTTTACGATTCCAGGTGAATTGTTCACCCGCATCTTTTTCGGCCGTAAAGCCAATGCTAAAATCATTGATATGACTCACCCTGAATCTTGTATAATACTTACCCCTAGTTCCAATATAACGGTTGTCAGAACTGTCTTTTTTTGGGAGAAAGCCTTTTTTGTCTTCTAATATAGACTCATATCGCAGCAGTAAATAATTGTTTTGCTCACTCAAGATTCTTTTTAATAAACTACGATTATCACTATTGAGACCTGTTTCAGTTACTGTAACGAAAGGGGTTAATCTATAAATGGTATTTAGGTCGAAATCAGGTATTGCTTGTAATTCATAGATACTAAGCAGTTTTCCATGCTCTGCAGTATATGAAATGAAGTTGCTTATTTGAGATTCTGACAGGATGAATAAGGACCGCAGCTCATCTCTATAAGTGTTGTTTAGGTTAATAGGGTTTGAGTAGAAGAGTAGGAGCGTCTCATACAGTTCTTCAGCACTGACATCTCCATTCTGAACAGCAAATACTTCTTCTATAAACTGTTCAATATCAATATCCTTTTGCTGGATTCGCTGCGCAATTGCTAGTGAAGAAATAGATAAAGTCAATATGAGCAACAGAGCTGACTTCATTGTTTTATAATGTAAGCCATGCCCACTTGATGACTTAACCCCAAAATTTGATGCTTTGTCAGGGCATAGTCAATCAATAGCTTCTGACTAATAAAGCCTAATCCAAAATAGTTAGTGAAAGCGTTTGTTTTTATGCCAGTGCGTATAGCCAGTTTCTTATGAAAGACATACTCCAACCCCATTCTGAAAACTGGATCATTTTCCAGTTCTTTTTCTACTTCTGCTGATAGAGTAATGTTATCATTTGGCAGGTACCCAAGTCCTGCATTGAGGTAAGTAGGTATTCGCTCATCATAAAGTTCTGCCAATTGTGCTTGATTTATATTTCGGATATAAGCTCCAAATCTGAGCTGTTCAGATATTTCGGCTATACCACCAAAATCAATCGAAAAAACCCCTTTTGATCCAAATTCATCTATGTAATACTGATGGTAGTTTAGCTTTATACCTAGTCCTGCAATTCCGAATTTATTACCATAACCCAACGAAAATATCTGCTCATTATATAAATCATCACCAAACTTAAATGCTGTTGCAGAAAAGGCTCCTATCTTGAGTTTAGTGGTAAACCCAGCTGCCAGGCTGTTGAAACCTGAAATATTGTATTTGTTTTCAAATCCGGCAAATGCGGAGGTCTTTTCCAGATAACCCAATCCTCCGGGGTTATTTAGAGCAGACCACTGATCGGCAATAGATGAATATGCATATCCAAGTCCAGCGGCTCTTGCCCCAAACTGAGTTGTTCCATTTTGAGCGTAGCACAAACTGGCCATTGAAATGAAAAGAAAGAATAGAGTAAATGTTTTCAACCTTTATTTTTACAATAAATAAAGGTATAAAATATAAAGAAATATTAATATTTTAAATTAAAGTTTTAGAATTCCTTCTTAAAATGAAGGAAGAAGCCGGCTTCTTTCTCTCTATTGACAGTGTACTCGATGCGAATAACTGAGTCATAATAGGTTACGAAATCTATACCAGCACCGGTCCCGAACAAATACCTGTCTGATAAGGTGGCGTTTAGTTCATAATTCTCAAAATTCTCACCATACCCACTGTCGAAGTAGACTTTAAAATATATGTCAAGAGGTATCTTTTTAAACTGATCAATTGGCATAAATCTCATGTTGCCAACGGTAGAAAGTAATCGCTTTTTGAAAGTGGTTCTATTGAGAATATAGTTTTTACTTTCAACCAGATAGAGCTCATAGCCACGAATGATATCCTTCCTATATCCCAAAGCCCCTAAATTTGAATAGGGCTGTTTTGAAGGAAGACTGCTTAATCCTGATAAATGGTTAGCTAGAAAAAATCCTTTACCTATATCTAAGAATTTGGAATAGCTAATATTTATTTCAGCCCTATCAATATCGTCAAAAGCACCAATGCCTTGTTTTTCTACTAGAACATCTAATCGATGACCTTTTAGTGGGTATGAAGCCACATCACGTCTGTCATAGGTGAAGGCATAGGTCAGTTGGAAGTACCGCTGAGTGATTTTAGTAGGCTCATAGTATTCAGGATTTAAGCCTACAATGGTATCATTTATTGTATTATAATTGTATTCAACATTAAAGTTGTGAAAACTATAAAAAGACCTTCGATAACTATAACCAATAGAGTAGTTGCGTTTTATTCTTAAGGTTTCTTCTGAATCAAAAAATACGGGTTTGTGATTCACAGTGCGTACCGCAATATTTTTGTTTTCGGCATAATCGAAATTCAGTGTTATCCCGTGCTGTTTATTAGCATCCAAATAAGGTATTTTGTAGGTGACACCGAATTGCTTGGTGTATCCAAGTTGAAGAAGAAACCTTAATGACTCGTTGCGACCTCTAAAATTGTTTCTATAGAGTTTGATGCCAAGATTTGTTCTGCTAAGATCTTTGTTTTGATTTTGCCACCAGTCGTTAAAATTTCTATCAACAAGGTCAAAGATCGGTACGGGAAAGGTGTACCACCTTTCAGAAATATTTACAACAATATCTACTAACGTTTCATTTAAGTGTAATATGGAAATTTCAACCGAGTTGAATAATCTGGTATTGATAAGTTTGCTCTTATCCAATACCAAAATGCTCTCAAGGTCTTTTTTGTTGTAAACATCACCAATTGCAATGCTCATTTCTCTGAGCATGATATCCTCTTTTGTTACTTTATTGCCAATAAAGAAGATGTTATCAATAGTAACGGGAAGATCCTCTTCTGATAGCTGTGAGACAGAATCAGGAGACATATAAATGGCACTGTCTAAACCGACAATGTTGTTAAAAGAAAGTGTAAGTGAAAGTAATAATGCCAGCATCTCCATCCTCATTCAGCCAATTTCAGCCTACTTCGACCTTAAAATCCCTGAATAATTTGCTAAAGTAAATAAAAACACCTTGATATCAATAGATAAGTAACCCACTATTGATCCTCAATCTCTTTAGCTTTAAGTGCTCTTACAAAAATAAAGATACCTGCAATTATTAAAGGAATACTTAAAATCTGCCCCATGTTAAGAGACATATTGTCCTCGAAGGCAACTTGGTTTTCTTTAAACAGTTCATGCACAAACCTGAGTCCGAAAAGAATTATTAAAAACAAGCCTAGTAGCAGCCCTGCTGGAGTCTTTTCCTTTTTTCTTGTCCAAATGAAGAAAAGTAGAAAAAACAGTGCTAAGGAAGTCATTGACTCATACAGTTGAGTTGGGTGCCTTGCTATACCAAAAGCTTTGACTGTGGCAGTATAATGACCATCGGGTTGTTGACTCAAAGTGTATTCAGGGGCGCTTGAGTCTGTTAATAAAATATGCTCATTGACATAAGTGTAGCTATCGACAATCTCACTAAATCGTCCTTCAATGTATCTTGATAAACTAGCTTCATCCAATATTTCTGCCTGATTTTTAAAGTCAAGTTCAATAGTTATAGGAACATAACCGTCAGCATTTGCTTCTCTTGAAGCATCTCTAGAAACATCTAGGCTTTCGATTGGGCTCGTGTTGGAAACAAGCACTTGTGTCACATTATTAGTGAATATTACACCATAGTCAGAATGGGTTGGTTTACCATAAATTTCTGAATTCATAAAGTTTCCAAAACGAATAAGGCAACCTGTTAATGCCACTACAATTACAATTCTGTCTACAACCTGAAGGTAATTTTGTTTTGGACGAATAACTTTCTTTGCAGATGCGCTATATGGAATACCTATCAGGTCTTTGATAATCCAGAAGAATTTTAGTCTAATGTCATATTTAGTATAAAGCCACAGTGCGAATAGTATTCCAAAAGCTGCACCGTGACTTGCTAATCCGCCTTCCCATACTTTAAGAATATCAATTGGGTTAGCTAAGTATTTATCAGGCTCATAGAATAGCACATGGCCTAATCTAGCTCCCAAAATAGTGGAGATAATCATATATATTGTGAGTGTCTCCACATCCTTTTCAGGCTTACCTTCCTTTCTGTGAAAATAAAACATGATTTGCTGGCTTATAAGAAAGCCCAAAGCAAATAGTAATCCGTACCATCTAACAGGTCTATCTAAAAGGGGAATGGTGAAAAATTCCGGGTCAACATTCCAAATAATGAAGCTTAAAAATGACATCTGGCAAATATAGAGAGATAGGTTTTAGTAGCTAATGTTTCAACATAGTATTTGAATGAAACAGCTGTTAATTCTTATAGGTTATTAAGTTCTTTCAATTCTTCTTCAAACCCGCTGGACAATATTGGAAACCTACACCAGGTTCTTGGGTCAATATTAAAATCATCTAAATGAAATGACGGTGCAATACGTTCGCGCTTCCACTGATTTCTACTCCACATTTGGAAGAATTTAGTGATATGGCCCCTCAAAGCCTCTTTTTCTTCAAGGTTTCTTTCAACTAGTGCTTTAAATACTTCAGTTGGAGACTTATGATTTCTTATGGCTTCTTTTTCTATTTCTACAATAATGGAGTAGGGCATAAGATCGTCCTCGTCTGTTTGTTTATTTTCTAACGGACGCAACTCTGCTGTTGGTGTTAGGTTATTTACATAATTGAGAGCAGAGTAGTCAAGTTCTTTTTCTGCCCACTTTAACCAATTAATTATAAAGTATTTGTCAACTGCAGCTATAGGTGAAATACTACCGCTGGTATCACCATCCATGGTAGCATAACCTACATCGCCTTCACTTCGATTGGAAGTAGTCAATAATAAAGCATTATTTATATTCGCGAGCATCCAAATAATTGGTGAGCGGCTACGAGCCTGAATGTTTTGAAGTGCCAGATCATCTTTTGCCCAGGTGAGCTTTCTACCAATAGCATTTTCTATTTTGCTGGTATATGAATTTACTTCATCATCAATAGTCCATTGGTAAAAGGTAGCCCCAATATATTCAGCTAATTTTTTGGCAGAGTTAAAGGTGTCATCAGAAGAATTAATCGTGCCTTGATAGGCACATGTTATTAGGTGATTCAAGATTAACTTTGCTGCAATCTGTGGATCTTCTTTAACTACTTTATCAATCAAGTCTGAGCGATTGATTTTAGTTAAAAAGGCTTCAGCGCCTAATTGCTTAATTCCTCTCCTTACCATTTCGGAAACCATAACAGCTATACTAGAGGAATCAGCTCCGCCACTCAATGATAATACAAAGCCTCTGCTTCTACTTTTTCTCAGGTAATCAAATAATGCAAGACTTGAGGCCTTAACAAATTCAGTATTTTTATCTCTGGGAAATTCTGCAGGGCTGTCAAATTCTTGTGAGCCGGTAATGTCAACATCAGAATGAATAAGATTGAAATTTTTAAATGAAAGCCAGTCATTTCGTTGAATGAGTTTTCCTTTTTTAGCAAGTAGTATTTCACCATCATAAATCATTCTACCTGCCTCATTGCCTAACAAGTTGGCATACACATAAGTGCAGTTAAATTCTGACGAGCTGTTAACTACCAGGTTTTCTCTATCTATTGTCTTTCCAAAAGCAAAATGACTTGCACTCGGATTTAATATCATATCAACACCTTTTTGGCTCAGCTTTATAGCGGGTCGAACTTTTCTCCAGGCGTCTTCACAGATTTCAAAACCAAAGGTAAAGTCTTTATGAGCAATAATAATATCTCCAATATCATATGTGCTACCATTAATTTTGGTTTGCTCAACAACTTCAGAAGGCCATTTTTTGAACCAACGAGGTTCATAATGCACTCCATCTAGCGCAAGGTTTTGTTTGGCATAAAACCCGAGTATAGTTTTATCTTTTACAATGCAGGTTACGTTGTAGTTAATGTCATTGTGTTTGTATGGAAGACCAATAGCGACAGTAATATCATTGCAATGAGGAATAATCAGAAGTAGACTTTTTAGAGCTTGTTCATAAACCCAGTCGCTAAGAAAATTGTCCTCGCACCCATACCCAGAGATAGACAATTCGGGAAGGCAAAGAATTTCAACTTTTTCTTCTTGAGCTTTCCTTATAGCTTCCAGAATGTTAAAACGGTTACCCGTCCAATCCAATGGTGTTTGGTTTAGGGTAGCCCCACCAATTCTAGTTTTACTCATCAATTCTCTATTAACCCTAACATAACCAATGTTTTTTGAGCTGCATCTTGCTCGGCTTTTTTCTTATTGTAGCCATAACCTTTACCCATCGTTTCATTATTAACAACTACTTCTGCTGTAAATTCCTTATGCTGGCTATTAGTTTTAGAACCCAATACATCAAACCTCAACTCAGCATTTTCCTTTTGAGACCATTCTATTAGTTTACTTTTGAAATTTATGGTTGACTCAATCACTGCTTGTAGATCAAAATAAGGCATGATCAATTTTTCAAGGATAAATGTCCTGCAAAAATCATAGCCATGGTCAAGGTATACTGCTCCAACAAAGGCTTCAAGGGTATCACCATAGAGGGATTTGTGTGAGAGCCTGTCGCGTTTGGTTTGGTCATACTCAACTAAGGCATTTAGACCTATCTTTTTGCCAAGGTTGTTAAGAGATTCTCTATTTACAATGCGAGATCTTATTTCTGTAAGGAAACCTTCGTCTTTAAAAGGATATTTTTTAAAAAGGTAATCGGCAACAGCTGCACCCAAGATAGCATCACCGAGATATTCTAACCTCTCATTAGATTCCTTAAGTCCTTGTGCGTTAGTTTCTGCTACTGATGAATGCTTAGTAGCCAGTCGGTAGAGATCAAGATTTAAAGGCTTACTACCTACTATTGTTTCAATAGCCGTAATAAGCCTTTTATCTTTTGTCGATCTTTTCCTAAATGTATTTATAAAGCGCTTTGCAGCACGATACACTATTCCTCTAGTTTACGGAAAATGATTGAGGTATTATGCCCTCCAAAACCGAATGTGTTACTCAAGGCAACTCTGATATTTCTTTCTTGAGCCTTGTTGAAAGTAAGGTTCAACTTATTATCCAACTGGTCATCATCAGTGAAGTGATTGATAGTAGGAGGGACAAGGCTATTTTCCATGGCTTTAACACAAGCAACGGCTTCAATAGCCCCGGCAGCACCAAGTAGGTGGCCAGTCATTGATTTAGTTGAGCTTATGTTAAGCTTGTAAGCATGTTCGCCAAATATTTTTTTGATAGCTAATGTCTCACTTACATCTCCCAATGGAGTTGAAGTGCCATGAACATTGATGTAATCAACTTCTTCTGGTTGAATATTAGCATCTCTAAGTGCATTTTTCATCACATTGGTAGCACCTAACCCTTCAGGATGTGGAGCCGTGATGTGGTGAGCATCTGCAGACATACCACCACCTATTAATTCAGCATAGATTTTGGCCCCTCTGGCTTTAGCATGCTCGTATTCCTCTAAAATAAGTGCAGCTGCACCTTCACCTAAAACAAAACCATCTCTATCTTTATCGAAAGGACGTGATGCAGTTTGAGGTGAATCGTTACGCTCAGAAAGTGCTTTCATGGCATTGAAACCACCAATACCAGCTTCTGTTACCGCTGCTTCGCTACCTCCCGAGATGGCAATGTCCATATGTCCTAAGCGGATATAGTTCATTGCGTCTATAAGAGCGTTAGTTGCAGAAGCACAGGCGGAAACGGTTACGAAATTAGGCCCTCTAAAAGAATACTTAATAGAAATGTAGCCAGCACTGATGTCGGCTATCATTTTAGGAATAAAGAAGGGGTTAAAGCGTGGCGTATTATCATTATTCGCGTAGCTTTTAACCTCTTCTTGAAATGTCCATAAACCACCAATTCCTGAACCCCATATTACTCCGGCCCGATCGTGATCAATAGCATCAAGGTCTAGTTTAGAATCCAAAATAGCTTCATCAGCAACAACAAGTGCATACTGAGTGAAAGGATCCATTTTGCGAGCTTCTTTTCTATCAAAGTGATCTTCAGCATTGAAATTCTTTAATTCACAGGCAAACTGCGTTCTGAATTTCTCCGGGTCAAATCTTGTGATGCGTGCCGCTCCACTAACACCATTCTTTAGGCCATCCCAATAATCATTGGCATTACTACCTATAGGTGTAAGTGCTCCTATTCCTGTTACTACTACTCTTCTCAAACTCATATAATAAGTTCAGCTGGGGCTTAATTGGTATTTATTTTACGTTCTCTTCTAAGTAAGAGATAGCTTGTCCTACTGTTGAAATATTTTCAGCCTGATCATCAGGGATTGAAATGTTAAATTCTTTTTCAAATTCCATGATAAGTTCAACTGTATCCAATGAATCGGCTCCTAGATCGTTTGTGAAGCTTGCTTCTGGAGTAACTTCAGACTCTTCAACACCCAACTTATCGATGATGATTGATTTAACTTTTTGTGCTATTTCAGACATGTGTTTAATAATTTAGTTAAAATATCTGCAAAGAAATACATTATAGATTTAATGTCAAACAATTTTATGAAAGTTATTCCTAGCTTTCATTTGTCCAAGAATAGGTAAAATAACTCAAATTAACATACTAATTTTGGCTTAATTAAGCACAATGAAGAAGACAAAACTCCTTATTGACTACGAGTACGACTTTGAGCTATTTGGAATAGCGTCATCGGCCAAGTTTTTTAAACTGGCCTGGGCTATCAATTCCCTCTTATCTACAAGACTATTAAAACTTGAAGATTATACAATCGATTTTGAGCAAGGAGAGAGCATAAATTTTATAAATTATTGCCATGAAGATGAAAGCTGTTTGATTCATCTGTTCAAGAACAAATCTCCTGATTTTGAAAATAAGTACTTAGTACCGGAAATGACCCATTTTGATTTTGTCTTAAAAATTAATGGCTCATTTCAAACGTTTGCGGCTGAAGAAGTTATAAAAGAATTACGGGAAGTGAAATACATTGAATATATTGCTCCGATTGCGTTAGAAAAACTCAAATCGAAAGACAATTTTTTAAATTAATATGAGAGAGGAAATTTTATTTAATAAGACCAAAGTAATAGCTACAGTAGGGCCAGCATCTAACACGAAAGAAAAGCTAAAGGAGTTGATAGAGGCGGGAGTTGATATTTT
>NZ_SMLV01000235.1 GCF_009711525.1 Fulvivirga lutimaris | reverse complement strand
TCTCACAGAAGCAAAGCTTTTGAGGCTATTTTTTCGCAATGTGTTAGTAACATCAAAGCATTATTAAATCTGCCTGAGGGATATCATGTCTTTTTTACAGCTTCGGCCACTGAAATTTGGGAAAGAATTGGGCAAAACCTGATAGAAAGAGAATCTTTCCACTTTGTAAATGGATCGTTTTCATCAAAATTCCAGTCTATTGTCAATAATCTTAACAAAAGTGGTTTAGGTAAGAAAGTAGATGAAGGGCAGATCGTAGATGTAGAAAAAGTATTGATTCCTGAGACCAGCGAATTGATAGCCATGACTTTTAATGAGACAAGTACTGGTGTCATGCATGACATGGAAGATGTTCGAAAAATAAGAAATGCCTTTCCAGATCAGCTGATTGCTCTGGACGTTGTTTCTATTGCTCCGGGAGTGCCAATCGACTTTTCATTAGTCGATACCGCCTATTTTTCTGTACAAAAGTGTTTTGGTCTTCCTGCTGGTTTAGGTGTGTGGATTGTCAATGATCGATGCATTGAAAAATCTCAGCAACTATTAAACAAAGGGTTGAGCATTGGCTCTTACCATAGCCTACCTGAACTGGAGTCTAAAGCAAAAAGCAACCAGACACCAGAAACTCCTAACGTCTTTAACATGTACCTTCTGAGTAAAGTAACAGAAGACATGCTTTTGAAAGGCGTTCAGCAAATACATATCGAGACCAATTATAAGCATGCTGTCATCCAACACACCGTCAATCAGTCTTCATTTTTGAGTCATTTTGTAGAGTCCGAAAAGAACAGATCCAAAACCACAGCTGTGGTCAATTGCACAGATCCAACCAGGGTTATGAATGAGGCAGCAGCCCAGGGTTTAATCATAGGATCAGGGTATGGAAAGTTTAAAACCAGCCAAATAAGAATAGCTAATTTTCCTACGCATTCTAAGGAGCAAATTGAGATGCTTTCCGATGTAATATTATCTTTAAATATTTAGGAATTAAATAGTTATAATACTATTACGTCTTATTACCTTTGCGGCAAAATTGGGAACATGGAACCGTTTAAGAACATATTAGTAGGTCTTGACACATCGGCACTTGACGAAACATTAATCAAGTACGCGTCTTTTATTGTAGATCACACTTCTGCAGAGAAAGTAGAGTTTGTAAATATTGTCAGAAATCTGAATGTACCTTCAGATGTAAAGAAGGAATTTCCTGAGCTTGTAGAAAATGCACTCAAGGAAAGAAAGGAGAAATTAAAAGCATCAATTGACACTTACTTTAAGCCTGAAAAGAAGGTTAAACTAGTAATCAGTGCTAAAAAAGGTCAGGCTGGAGACCTACTGAAAATTGCAGAAAAAAGCGGTACTGATCTCATCATTGTTGGTCAGAAGAAAACGCTAGATGGCAATGGCATTACAACCATGCGCCTTGCAAGAAGAGCCAGCTGCAACCTTTTAATAGTTCCTGAAAATGTAACTCCTAAGGCTGACAAGATGCTTGTTCCAATAGATTTCTCAAGCTATTCGAAACTAGCCTTAGACCAGACTATTGACTTTTCAGTAAGAATTGGTGGTTATTCTGAAATTGTTTGTCAAAACGTATACAATGTGCCTGCCGGCTATCATTACACTGGTAAAACTTTTGAAGAGTTTTCTGAAATCATGAAGAAGAATGCGCAGCAGGACTTTGCTAAATTCATGAAGAAGATTGACAGAAGAGATATTAAGATTACCGAGGTATATTCTCAAGATGTTAACGACAACCTGGCTAGTGATATCTATGATTTGGCTGATGAGATTCATCCAGACTTTATCATTATCGGAGCGAAAGGAAGAACGGCTGCGGCTGCACTTTTCCTTGGTAGCTTAGCTGAAAAGATGGTGAATGACAAAATGAATCATCCACTTCTCGTTGTTAGATACAAGGGCAAAAACGCTGGTCTTTTAGAGACATTTAGAGAATTCTAAATACCTAAGCAGAGGGTTTATCACCGCTCATCATTTTCCTTATATATTATCAGAGGTATTTTAAGTTTAGTGCCTCGAATTAAATAAATTTGGTGCTTCAATCATGGAGCACCTTTCTCTTTTTCAGCTTAACAAACTCATCCAAAAAACCCTAGATGGCAACCTTGATGCCAGCTATTGGGTAATAGCCGAAATTGGTGAATTAAGAGTCAATCAAAATGGCCACTGTTATCTCGAACTGGTCGAAAAAGAAGATAACAATATCATAGCCAAATCCAGAGCTACAATCTGGGCTAACAACTTCAGAAACCTGTCATTGTGGTTCGAGAAAATGACAGGACAATCTCTACAGCAAGGGCTTAAAATACTTTGTAATCTGAAGGTGCAGTTTCATGAACTATATGGCCTTAGCTATAACATAAAAGACATTGATGCCAATTTCACATTAGGTGAAAGAGCGAGAAAGCGTCAGGAAGTAATTCTAAAATTACAAGAAGATGGTGTTTTCGATCTCAACCAAACTATTGCCGAACCGAAAGTAATAAAGAATATTGCTGTTATAAGCTCGCCCTCTGCTGCTGGTTACGAAGATTTTTTAAATCAACTTGAAAGCAACAGATATGGATACAGGTTTGACGTTACACTCTTCAAGTCCGTGATGCAGGGCAATGCAGCGCCTGAGTCTATCATTAATTCCCTGCTGTCTATACATAATTCAAACACTGAATTTGATGTAGTGGTGCTTATAAGAGGTGGAGGCTCGCAGATAGATTTAGATTGCTTTGATGATTATGAGCTCGCTGCACATTGCTGCCAGTTTCCATTACCCATTTTATCTGGTATTGGTCATGAACGCGATGAGTCTGTGCTCGATATGATTTCCTTCAGATCATTAAAAACGCCAACTGCCGTGGCAGAGTGGATCATTGATATAAACATGGATTTTGAAATTGAGCTAACACAGAATTTTGAGCAACTATCAAAAATGGTGCTCCAAAATCTAAAGCTTGAAGGACAGCTGATTAATCAAATTATTGCAAAGATTAAAAATTCAGGAAGAGTGGTTCAGTCCAACGAAAATCATAGACTAAACTCACTAAAATCGAATCTAAAAACTGTTTTGAAGCATCAGCTCTCAACCTTAAAGTCGGAGTTAACCCTAAAAGCAAATATTGTAGATCATCTAAACCCTCAAAATATCTTGAAACGCGGATATACTATGACCAGCAAAAATGGCAAGCTCATAGGAGCTCAGGAATTAAACATTGGAGATATCATAGAGACTACAACAAATAAAATGACAATTAGAAGTAAAATTGCCGAAATCAATGAGTAAGAAGAAATTAAACTATACCGAGGCTCTTACTGAGTTAGAAAAGATAATCGAGCAGATAGAAAGCGGTGATTTAACAGTTGACGAGCTTTCTGAAAAAGTAAAAACAGCGGCCGACTTGGTTAAGGTCTGTCAGGATAAACTCAGAAAAACCGAAGATGAAATCAACAAGACTTTGGAAGGTCTTGAGTAGATGAATTTCTTATAATAATTTTTAATCTAAACACAGTTATATGAATACAATTAGACTAACTATCTTACTATTTTTTGCCTCTACCCTATCATTTGGGCAAAGTACCAATTACTGGCAGCAGAGTGCTGAATACACCATGTCTATCGATATGGATGTAACAACCAATAAACTACAAGGCACGCAGAAAGTTGTGTATATTAACAACTCTCCTGATACGCTAACAAAGGTTTACTATCACCTTTACTTTAATGCATTTCAGCCAGGTAGTATGATGGATGTTCGTTCATTAAATATATCTGACCCAAGTAGTAAGATTGGATCAAGAATATCGAAGCTAAAAGATGATGAAATTGGTTATCAACACATCTTGTCATTAAAGCAAGATGGTAAAAAGGTTGCCAATAATGTTCAGGGTACTATTCTTGAGGTAATTCTTAACAAACCTATACTGCCTGGCAAAAAGTCAACGCTTGAAATGGAATTCGAGGCTCAGGTACCTATCCAAATCAGGAGGTCTGGAAGAGACAATGCAGAAGGTATTAGATATTCTATGTCTCAGTGGTATCCTAAAGTTGCGGAATATGATTACTTAGGATGGCACACTAATCCATATATAGGCAGAGAATTCCATGGTGTCTGGTCAAGCTTTGATGTGAAAATCAGCATTGACTCTGCCTATACCGTAGGTGGTACCGGTTATTTACAAAATGCTAATGAAATTGGCCATGGATACGCTAAGGACAACAGCAAGGTAAACAAGAAGGATGCTAAGCACACATGGCACTTCAAAGCGCCAATGGTTCATGATTTTATGTGGGCTGCTGACCCAGATTACAAGCACGTTACTGCCCAGGTTCCTAACGGACCAATGATGCATTTCTTCTATCAGGAAACTGCTGATAATAAAGAAGCATGGGCTAAGCTGCCAGATTATATGGTTAAGGCCATGATATTTATGAATAAGGAATTTGGTGTTTATCCATTTGAGCAGTATTCATTCATTCAAGGTGGTGATGGAGGTATGGAATACCCTATGGCAACGTTAATTACTGGCAACAGAAGTTTCAAGAGCCTTTTAGGTGTGAGTGTTCATGAAATGGTCCACAGTTGGTACCAAGGCGTTTTGGCTAATAATGAGAGCCTAAATGAGTGGATGGATGAAGGCTTTACTTCGTATGCTTCAAATGTTACCATGAACCATCTTTTACCAGACGATCCATCTGAGGCTGATGTTTATGGCGGATCCATCAGAAGCTATGTTGGCATGGCAACAAGTGGTGCTGAAGAACCTTTAACAACTCATGCAGATCATTATCATACTAATCGCTCTTACAGCAGAAATGCTTACTCAAAAGGCGCTGTATTTCTTATTGGTCTAAACTACATTCTGGGTACTGATACTTTTATGAAAGGTATGAGAAGATATTATAACGAGTGGAAGTTTAAACACCCAACACCTATCAATGTGGTCAGAGCCATGGAAAAAGTATCTGACCTGCAATTGGACTGGTATCTTGAAGATTTTGTTTACACCACGGACCAGATAGATTATAGTATCAAAACTATTGCTGGCAATGGTGACAAAACCTATATCACACTAGAGCGTCAGGGTGAAATGATTATGCCTATCGACCTTGAAGTTACTTATAAGGATGGGTCTAAAGAGTTGGTTTACATTCCTTTGAGAATTATGCGTGGAGCCAAACCAGTAGAAAACAAGGAGATACAGAGAACTACTGCCGAAGCATGGCCATGGACCTACCCTACTTATACTTTTGAATTAAATAAGAATTCTTCCGAAATTTCGAAGGTTGAGATTGATCCATCAGGCAGATTGGCTGATGTAGATAAATCTGATAATGTTATTGACTTTACTACAATTAAACCATTTACAGACCCTACTAAGTAACATTCATGAATCAGGAGGAAGCCAGCAAGGAAATATCAAGTCTTTCGCAAAAGATTAATTATTATAATGATTTGTATTATCAGAAAGACACCTCTGAAATTTCTGATTTTGAGTTCGATAAGCTTTTAGAAAGACTTATCGAACTTGAAAGGGCTTTTCCTGAACTTAAAAAAGATGACTCCCCATCTCAGCGGGTTGGAGGTACTATCACCAAAAATTTTGAAACTGTAAATCACCGCTACCCCATGCTCTCTCTGGGAAATACGTATTCTAAGGAAGACCTTGAAGAGTTTGATAAGCGAGTTGCTAAAGGTCTAGGTGATGAGCCGTATGAGTACTTCTGTGAGTTAAAGTTCGATGGTGTAGCCCTTAGCCTTACTTATGAGAATGGCAAGCTGGTAAGAGGAGTTACACGTGGAGATGGCACAAGAGGAGATGATATCACTAATAATGTGAGAACTATCAGGACTGTACCGCTGTCGCTAAGAGATGGTGATTACCCAGACTTCTTTGAGGCTCGTGGCGAAGCATTTCTGCCAAAAGAAATGTTTCTTAAGCTTAATAAAGAGCGAGAAGAGCAAGGTGAGGAGCTTTATGCCAATGCAAGAAATACCGCCTCAGGCAGCTTAAAGATGCAGGACTCATCTATGGTGGCTAGACGAAAGCTCGATTGTTACCTGTATTCAATGAATGGAGAGGATATTGGAGTAGCTACTCATGAAGAAGCGATTCTTAAGCTACAGTCATTAAACTTTAACATCTCTCCTACTTTCAAAAAGTGTAAGAATATTAATGAGGTGCTGGCATACATAGCTGAATGGGAAACAAAAAGGCTTGAGCTACCATTAGATACTGATGGTATTGTAATAAAGGTTAATAGTATTCAACAACAACATAAGTTAGGGTTCACTGCCAAAAGTCCTAGGTGGGCTATTGCATATAAATACAAATCTGAGGCTGCAGTTACTTTATTGCAGGATATAACCTATCAGGTAGGTAGAACTGGTGCTATAACACCTGTAGCTGAGTTGCAACCCGTTTTATTAGCCGGTACTACAGTAAAACGTGCGTCACTCCATAATGCCAACGAAATAGAGCGTCTGGATATCAGAGTTGGAGATATGGTTTTTGTTGAAAAGGGTGGTGAGATTATACCTAAAGTAACTCATGTTGATACTTCTAAAAGGAAACCTGACAGTGAACGGTTAAAATATATAACTCACTGTCCAGAATGCGGAACCGAATTGGTTCGATATGAAGGCGAGGCGGTTCATTATTGCACCAATGCTTTAGGTTGTCCACCACAAATCAAAGGTAAAATAGAACATTTTATTCAGCGTAAAGCGATGAATATTGATAGTCTTGGAGAAAGAACTATTGATATGCTTTACCAAAAAGGACTAGTTACAAGCCCGGCAGATCTGTATCAACTAACCTATGATCAAATATTTGAGTTAGAAGGCTTTAAGGACTTAAGTACGAAAAACCTACTGGAAGGCATCAAAAACTCATCGTCTGTTCCGTTTGAAAGTGTGCTTTTTGCCTTGGGGATAAGGTTTGTTGGTAAAACTGTAGCAGAGAAATTAGCTGCACACTTTAAGAGTATTGATGCACTCGCTGCTGCAACTTACGATGAACTGATTGAAGTGCCTGAAATTGG
>NZ_SMLV01000140.1 GCF_009711525.1 Fulvivirga lutimaris | reverse complement strand
CTGCTTAATTTCATAAATGTTGAGGCAAGCCTGTTGCCATGGAGTCTATAACTTTAAAAGTTGAAAGTGTTGTAGAGTAGATTGAGTCAAATGAAATAGGAGCATCTGTTCCATCTGAAATAGCCTTTAAAAAAGAGTCCACCTCTTCTTTATGCCCTTTTCCAGAAGTTTTGACTTTTTTTAGGGAGCCATTTTTATATATTGAAACACCATTAAAATCATGAATTACAGCAGAGTTACCACCACCAAAAACTTCTAAGTGTTCTTTAGGTAAAGCTTTATCTCCATTGGCCAAATAGGTGATGTTGCCGACAGAACCATTTTTAAATGCAAGAGTAATAATTACGTTGTCAGCATTTGTATTAACATCGCTGGTGCCTGGTAAACTTTGTGCATAAACAGATTTAACCAATGATTTAGAAAAATATTGCATCAAGTCAATAAAATGACAGACTTCGCCTATAATTCTTCCTCCTCCAATCTCATCATTAATTGCCCAGTGATCTGGTGGTAGAGCTCCTGCATTTACTCTAAAATTGAATGCCAATGGTCCATCAAAAGAACTAAAAAGCTTGTTTACTTCTTGAGCAGCTCCTGAAAATCTTCTATTAAACCCTACCATTAAAAGATTGTCAGATTTGGAATAAACTTCACTTACTCTATCAAGCTCATCAGTGTTAAGAGCTAAAGGTTTTTCTACAAATACATTTTTCCCCTTACTTAATGCATCTATTACGTAACTAGCATGTGTATTATGCCTGGTTGCAATAAATATAGTATTGGCATTTTCGTCTTTAAAAATTGAGTCAGGATCAGATTCAAACTTAATAAAACCAAATTTAGACGCAACGTGTTCAGCATTTATTCCCCGACCTGTAGTGACAGCTTGTAGTGTACCGCCAGCTGGCTTAATGTTTGGTATTAGATAGCTTTGAGCAAAGCTACCTGCCCCAATAAAACTAACATTAGGTTTTTTAGGATTTGAATTATTCTTTTTTTGCTCCCTAGGCACATCAAATTTCTCGGCTCTTTCCGGGTATTCTAATAATACACCAAGGTTAAATTCCGCTTCAGGGTTAATAACCATTTCATAAGCTGCTAATGCATTATCAATAGTAAACTGATGCGTTATAAGCGGTTTTAAATTGACCTGTTTTTTTGATATAGCATTCAAGAATGCCTCCATGTTTCGCTGTTCGGTCCATCTAACATAGGCAATAGGATAATCGTTACCGAGCTCTTCATAGGAGGTGTCATAACGACCAGGGCCATAGGAACATGACATTTTTAAATCCAACTCCTTCCTATAAAAATGTGGGTCTCTTGGAATGTTCATACCAACTGCGCCTACCATTATTACTGATCCTTTTTTACGTGCAATTTCAGCAGATAATTCAATAGGATCATTAGACGGAGTTGCTGCTGTTATGACTATTTTATCAAAGCCATGACCATTTGTGAACACCATACAATTCTCCAATAAATTAGAATTTTTTCTGTTTATAGCTACATCTGTAGAGTGTTTTGAGGCTAATTCTACCAGCTTATCGCTTAGGTCAATTCCAAAGACATTCGCTCCTGATGCTCTCAAAAGTTGACAAGTGATTTGCCCAATCAAGCCTAGCCCAATGACACAGATATTCTCGCCAAGTTTGGGCTCAGATTGCCTTACACCTTGTAGGGCAATGGCTCCAACTGTAGTAAACGCTGCTTCTTCAAAAGTAACGTTATCCGGTATTTTGGCAACTAAATTTTGAGGAATAGCAACTACTTCAGCATGAGAAGCTAGGTCTTGTCCTGCACAGGTTACTCTGTCTCCTGGTTTGAAAATATTATTAGAGTCCAAGGAAGCCTTGACGATACCTGCAGTACTGTAACCAAGTGCTTTGGGTGAGTCAAGCTTAGACCTTACTTTATCAAAGGTCGCTCTTAAACCCTCTTTTTTCATGTTTTGAATGACTTGCTTAACAAGATCAGGACGCTGTCTGGCTTTTTGAATTAAACCTGCTTTGGCAACTTTTACAGTACCTCTTTCGGTTCCGGCACTAATTAGTGAAGTTGCATTCTCTACTAATATATATTTTGATTGAAGCTGAGGTAGAGGCACCTCTTTCACTTCCATTTCTCCTGTTTTAAAACTTTGAACTACCTGCTTCATTTTTTGGATTGTATTAGACGCTACGTTAAAAACAACTTAGTTTATATTACAATTAACATTTAAATTTAGAATTCATCATTTATTTAATACGTGAACTGCTAGACTAGAATTTAACCAACCTTCCAGTATTTCACTTTCGCTATAATACAAACGCCCAGTGCCTATCTTTTTAATATTGTTACTGGAAAAGGAATTCATTCTTACTAACCTTTCAATTTCCTCAAAATTAAGATAATTGCCAGCGTGGTCAATATATCTGATCCCGTAATATGGATCAATAATTTTCCATTTGCTGTCATGTTTATTATAATATTCAAGAAATTGATGAAATCCGGAACAATCCTTTTGCCAATGTAATTGCCGAGTAGGAATATGATAAAGTCTAAGCAACTCACCTAAAGAAAGGCTCGATTTCTGGCAATACGCATTTCTAACTTTTTCATCATTAATATACGTTGCTAAGTAGCTAGTATTTTTATCCTTAAATATTGATGAACTGTAAGTTGAAATAGAAGTTTGGCCTAAGGGATCCTTTTTTTCTAAAAAAGCAGCATTGATACTTTTTGCCAACAGGTTAACATTTTGATCTAGCGTCTCATCTTGTTGTAAACTTAGAGATAGATTTTGCTCAATCAATTGAAGCTTATTCACAATAGATTTTTTATCAGCAACTTTGTATTCCG
>NZ_SMLV01000368.1 GCF_009711525.1 Fulvivirga lutimaris | reverse complement strand
TGGGCTCGGAATGTGTATAAGAGACAGCCATTGATCAATTAAATGTCAGAAAATTTTGAAACTACCTTCATAAAGTCAGGCACTGAAATAATCAGAATAAATTTCGCTGACATCCTCTATTTAGAGGGCATGAAGGACTATGTTAGGTTTCATCTAAATGACAATAAGCATATTGCATACTATACCCTCAAATCACTGATTGAAAAATTGCCAGATGATTTTATGCGCGTTCATCAATCATACATTGTAAATATCAACAAAATCGAAAAAATTAAGGACTACCACATATATATTAAAGACAAGGTTATCCCTATTTCTAAAAGTTACAGAGACTGTCTTAAAGGTCGGGTCAGCAAACATTTTCTATAGACAATCTAATTTTTAAAGCCATTTTTCTAAAAGAGTCTATCAACGGTCGAAAGTAATATTTAATTAGACTCTCTAACCCTACATTAGTATCAAAAAAGGAATATGAATGTAGGTTTTATTGGAACAGGATGGACAGATCGAGTCCAAATCAGCACATATCAATTAGCAGGGCTAACTCCCTATGCGATCAGTTCAAGGTCCAAAACTAAAGGACAAGAATTGGTTGAAAAATTTAATCTTAAGGTTAATTACACGCACTGGAAAGAGCTAATCTCTGATGACAATGTAGATATTGTTAGTATCTGCACCCCCACTTATACTCATTTTGACATGGCAAGTATGGCGATTAAAAACAATAAAATCGTAATATGTCAGGCTCCTTTCATGTCTACTCAAGAAGTGCAAAGTTTAATCGAGCTGAATAAAAAGCATACAAAAGCCAAAATCTATATTGATTTTGAATTGAGGTTTACACCTGCTCGACAAAAGCTTAAGGAGATGTTAGAGCAAAACTTTATTGGTAGAGTTTTTCACTCTGAGATTACCTACAAGAAAAATTTCAGCTTACCAGAAGATACTATATGGTCTTGGGAGCATGATCTTGACATGGGTGGTGGCATGTTAAACATAGTTGGAGATGCACTTATTGATCTTGCTGGATTTTTATTAGGGGACATCAAATCAGTCTACACCAGCACATTTACTTTGTATGATAATAAGAAAAGTGGCGCAGAACTGAAAAAAGCTACTGGAGATGACTTGGCAAGATTAATATTGGAATCTAAATTAAATGGTGAAATAGACATAGTGGCCAGCAGCATCCATGGTGAAAATAAAGGGATGAAGGTAGTTATTAGAGGAACAGAAGGGATTTTGAAAATTGATAGCGAAGATCGGCTATGGCATTTGAGAAATGATGAAGAAATATGGAATCCCATTGGCCTAAAATCAGACCTACCAAAAGAAATGTCTGAAGATTTAATAAATTACCCTTATGCAGTTGGCACCTACTACTTCGGCAAGTCTTTGGCATTAGAATTAGCAGATAATTTATCAAAAGCATGTGATTTAAAGCAAGCATTAAAAATGCAAGAAATACTTGATGCTGCTCATAAAAGTGATCGACTGAAAAAACCAATCTTAATAAAATGAAAAGGCTACTTAGTCTAATTACCATGTCAACAATAATCGCTGCCAGTTGTGATAAGCAGCCTAAATATGAATCTCCCACCTCAAAAACAGCACTAATTCTTGATGTTTACTATGGGGAAATGCGAGAAACAATGGCAAACGATTACCCCAAGTACTTATCTACTATGAAGGAGCTTGCAGCTTTAAATAAAAATAATCCCTTTTTTCAATATCACCTGGGCCGGGCCCATTATCTTGCTAGCAACTCAAATGAGGGTTTTAACGCCATTAAAAAACACGTTAGTCAGATTCAGGCCATAGAATATGTAGTTTCTGACTCCTTGCTAGCTGCAAATATTGAAAGTGATCAAATCACACAATTGCAAAGTTTATATTCTAATAACAAACCAGAGAAAACTGAGCAAGTGGCTTTTGAAGTGCCTCAACAAGGATTTACAGCAGAAGGTCTAGCGGTAAACCCAATTTCAAAATCCATTTATTTGGGAAGCATAAGGCTCGGTAAAATCATAAAAATAGACAGTTCAGGAAAAATTGTCGACTTCATAAATGAGCATCAATTTGGTATAAAGAATATACTTGGGATGGAAATAGATCAACAAGGAGAATACCTTTATGCCTGTGGTGAATACACGGATCCAGCAACTCTGCAGCTTAAAAGCGGTGTTTTTAAATTTAATCTCACAGATGGACAACTGAAACATCGATTCTTTCCTAATGACACCTTAGGTCATGAATTTAATGATTTAACGATTGTCAATAACGAAGTGTATGTCACAGATTCTAAATCAGGTGGATTGTACAAAATTAAAAATGATCAAATAAGCTTATTCATCGATCAAAATAAATTGAGTTTGACAAATGGCATAGCTAAAACACCAGATGGCAGGTTTCTATATATAGCTGATATGTTTTTTGGTGTAATGAAGTATGATCTGGAAGCCAATCAATACAAATGGATAAAAATGCCTGATAATTTCACTCTTACTTCTATTGACGGTTTGACATATTATGAAGGCGGATTAATTGCTCATCAATTCACCTTAAATGGAGTTTATTATTACACCATAGAAAACGACTCTGTCATACAAAAATCAACAATCTCATATGCCCATCCTTTGTTAAAGGATCACACCACTGGGGATATGCTTGGTGGCACTTACTATTTTATAGCCAATAGTGATATTGATATATTGAATAGATATGGCAATGATGTTTCTGTTGATAGTTTGAACAATACTATTATTCTGAAACAAGAACTTTGAGTCTCACTGTAGAACTGGGCATCTGAGTAAAAAACATTTAATAAGCTGTGCATTTAAATGGTTAACTATTCAGCCCGAAGCCTTCAAGGATTAAAACAATGACATTTTTACCTAATTGTAGATCACAAGAGTACTAGGTAATTAAAAAATTCCCCTAATATGGGGGGTTGAAGCCGAATTCCTTAATGATAAGTTTATCTTTTGAAGAATATGACGTAACTTACTTATTGCTTTATTCTTTAATCCAACTCTGAAAAAATTAGAATATGAAAACACGTTTACTATCAATTTTAGCTTTAGTCTTTTTAAGCTTTTTTTCGTCTTGTAGTAAAGATGATGACGAACCTGCTCCTCCACATGAAGTTGGAAGTTGGAATTTAGTCAACTATGCACTTTTAAATGTTCCTTCAGATTATTCTTATAATGAGGGCAGAAGCTTCGACCTTGACGAAATTAGTCTTGGGATAGAAAAGTATGAATTGAATTTAGAGGCAGATTTGACTTTCTCAAGGAAAGTGAACTTTTCTGGAGTTATTCCTTCTCAGGATGCTGGAACATGGGTTCTTGAAGATGAAGAGCTAATACTAACCTCCGAAGATTCTTCGGATGATGAGGTATTTAGTATTGAGAAAAATGAAGACGATGATCTTTGGATTTACTTTCCAATCCAGTTTGGGCTTATAAAGAATTCAGTTATTGATACACTTACGAGTGAGTATGTCAATTCACTTACAAATGAAGAGTATAATGACTTATTCGATCCTGTGAATCTAGACTTTGTATTTCTGCTCGAAAGAAACGAGTAGCATATGACCAGAATCGTTTTTTTCATATTAACGATCTTCTTGAGTGTACCAGTTTTTAGCCAGAGTACTATCTCTGGAAAGATAACTGATGCCACTGGGGAACCATTAGTAGGTGTTACAGTTTCTATAAAAGGAACATCCACTGGTACCATAAGTGATATAGAAGGTTTTTATCAGTTAAATGCTGAACAAACGCAAACACTCCTTTTTAGCATGGTGGGTATGGAAACTCAAGAGGTTAACATTGCCAACCGTACTGTTGTGGATGTAATTATGGCTGAGTCCACAGATATCCTGCAAGAGGTGGTGGTCACCGGGTTTCAACAGGTGGATAGAAAATTATTCACAGGATCATCTGAAAATCTTAAAATGGATAACATTGCCGCTGCTGGCATGACTGATATAAGCAGGGTGCTTGAAGGGCAAGCGGCAGGTGTTAATGTAGATAATGTATCAGGTACTTTTGGTTCATCTCCAAAAATTAGAATTAGAGGTAATGCCTCAATCAATGGCAACAATCAACCGCTATTTGTTGTAGATGGCGTTATTCTCGAAGATTTGACCAATGTAAATACGGAGGACTTTATTTCCGGTAATGCCAATACACTGATAAGTTCATCGGTAGCTAACATCAACCCAGATGATATTGAATCATTTCAAATACTCAAAGACGCCTCAGCAACAGCTATCTATGGAGCTAGGGCGGCTAATGGTGTAATTGTAATAACCACTAAACGTGGACGAAGTGGTGGCCTTCAGGTAAGTTACTCGGGCAACTATTCTGCAAAACTAAGACCTACTTATAATCAGTTCAGTTTGTTAAATTCTGCAGAAGAAATGTCTGTGTACAGAGAATTGTTTGATAAAGGACTTATTGATATTTCGACATCTGTGAGAGCGCAAAATTACGGTGCTCTGGGCAAAATGTTTTCCCTAATAGCTTCGCATGATCTTGATTGGGGGCCGGGCGGCACCTTGAATGAAGAATTTTTAAACCAATACGAAAATACAAATACTGATTGGTTTGATGAGCTTTTCAGGGATGTCGGTCTTCAGCAGCAGCATTCACTAAGCTTTACTACTGGTAGTGAAAAAGCGACTAATTATTTCTCTGTCAGTTATCTTGAAGATCAGGGACAAACCATTGCCGACAAGGTTCAAAGATTTACCGGAACCAGCCGAAACACTTATTTCATTTCTGACAAGTTTTCATTCGGACTAAAGCTAACTGGGAGCTATAGAGATCAGAAAGTACCAGGTACCAGAAATAGAGAGTTAGATCCTTTAACAGGAAGATACAATAGAAGCTTTGATATCAACCCATTTAGTTATGCTCTTAATACTGCCCGTTCGATTCGGCCTTATGATGACAATGGCGATTTAGAATATTTCAGAAGAAATTATGCTCCTTTCAATATTATCAATGAGCTAGATAGAAATTTTATTGATATCAATGTTGTAGATTTATCTGCTCAGACTGATTTTGAATTTACCCCAATAAAAGACATCTCTATTAAAGGGGTGCTACAAGGTCGATTCGCCAGCACTGAGAGAGATCATACCGTTCATGAAAAATCAAATCAGGCGGAGGCTTACAGAGCAAATCAGACCCAGTTTATTCAAAATGCTAATAATCTACTATTTCCAGATCCTGATAATCCAGGATTAAACCCAAAAGTAGTTTTACCTCAAGGTGGCTTCAAGTATTTGGACCAAAGTCAATTCCTTAATTTTTTTAGCAGAATAAGTGCTGAATGGAATAGAACATTTAATTCAGATCATGAAGTAAATGTTTTGGCCGGACAAGAAGTAAGGCTAACCAATCGCTCAAGCAACAGCACAACAGGCATAGGTGTTATTTATGAAAGTGGCGGAATTGTTGTCACAGACCCAGACATCATAGAATTTTTCAACCAGCAGAATATAGATTACTTCTCATTAAATGAGGAGAAAGATAGGTTTATAGGTTTGTTTCTTAATGGAGGCTACGCCTACAAAGGGAAGTATATTGGTAATTTCACAGCACGGTATGATGGTTCTAACCAATTAGGAGAAAGTGATAATGCAAGATTTCTACCTACATGGAATGTAAGTGGTGCGTGGAATGCACATGAAGAAAGCTTTCTTCAAGGCATTAATTTTTTGGATTTATTAAAACTGAGAGCAACTTATGGTATTTCAGGAAACTTACCTCCTCAGGCCAGTGCAATCTTAAACTTACAAGCTGATGTAACAGTTAGGCCAACTGATGTTGAACCTTATCTATTCATCCAAAATCTGACAAATTCTGAGCTTACTTGGGAAAAACTTAATGAACTTAACCTGGGACTCGATTTTGGTGTCTTTGATAACCGTATTAGCGGATTTGTCAATGTTTATGAAAGAAAGGCCTATGACTTAATAGGAATAGTACAAACAAGTGGCATTGGTGGAGAAGGATTGAAGATCGGCAACTTTGCGGACATGAAAGCCAGAGGTTATGAAGTCTCGATCTCAACACTCAATTATAAGAATAATCAATTTAGCTGGAGTACCAATTTCAATTTAGGATATACTAAAGATGAGATCACCAAACTTGACTTTGGACCTAGAATAGTTGATGCCATTGGGCAGAATGGAGCAGCAGTTATAGGAGGACCAAGACGAGGATTGTATTCAGCTCAATTTGCAGGACTGAATACTCAAGGTCTACCAACATTTATTGATGGTGAAGGCGAAACTGTATTTCAGTATGACTTACAGGAAAGGGAAGGCCTTAGAGAAACCTTACAATTTGAGGGTTCAACTGAGCCTTTAGGATCAGGGGGGTTCACAAACACTTTTAATTACAAAAATTTCACATTCAGCTTTCTGATTTCCTTTAAATATGGTTATAAAATCAGACTGAATGATGCCATATTCAGCACATATACAGATTTTGATGCGTTGCCTGCAGAACTAGCAAACAGATGGATAGTACCTGGAGATGAAGAGATTACCAATATACCAGTCATTCTTGATAGAGGTATAGCCCAGAGCAACGGCAACATCGTTCAGGCTTATGAGCTATATAATAAAAGTACTGTGAGAGTAGCTGACGGGGATTATGCTCGACTTAAGAATGTTAGATTATCATATGCTCTACCTGCAAGCCTTTTAAAGAAAGTAGGCATCAGGTCAGCAGCTTGTAGTATAGAAGGTCAAAATTTGGCACTGCTTTATTCTGATGATGCACTGAACGGCCAGGATCCTGAGTTTTTTACTACTGGAGGTGTTGCGCTTCCGCAACCAAAGTTAATTACTTTATCATTAAACCTAGGTTTTTAAAGATGACAAGGATATTAACATATTATCAAAACGCTAAAAAATTCGCACTGGCGGCTTTACTTCTAGTAGTAGGCAGCTGTAATGATTTTTTAGACGAGGTACCGGATAACCGAGTAGCCCTTAATGATTTGGATAAGGCAGCGCAGTTATTGACCAACGCCTACTCTACTGCTAGTCCGGCCTTCACAGATTGGATGTCTGACAATGTGAGTTGGACAAGAGGAACAACAATAAGACCTGGTCAAGAGCTTCTTTACAAATGGGAAGATGACTTGTCAGATCCTACGGAGCCGGACTCTCCTACTTCCTTTTGGTTTCAAACCTATGATGCCATTGCTCACGCCAATGAAGTTTTAGCAGTAATAAATGACCTACCGGCATCTACTGATGAAGAAATTAAGCGTAAAAGAGCCATTGAAGGAGAAGCCCTGCTGACAAGAGCCTATGGACATTTCATGTTGGTCAATCTTTTTGCAGAGCACTTTCAGTTTCAAGGAAGCAGCTTAGGCATACCTTATGTATCAGAGCCGGAAACTGAATTTTTAGTGTCTTATGAAAGGGCTTCTGTGAAAAGGGTTTATGATAAAGTTGAAGATGATCTTCTTGATGGACTGAAACTAATTAATGATAGCTTCTTTGCTAACTCTGGAAAATACCATTTTAATAAAAATGCAGCTTTAGCCTTTGCGTCCCGCTTTTATCTTTTCAAAAATGATTTTACAAGGTGCCTGCAATACAGCAATGAATTACTCGGTGCTGATCCTTCGGCTTTTGTTAGAGACATGACCTCTGAAGAGTTTCAGCTGGCAAAATCATCTATTTCAGCTTACCCTCAGCTATACAGCTCTCCTGACCTTCAGTCTAATTTAATGCTTATGCGCAAGATTTCTTTGATACAAAGACCTGATTTCGCTTTTGGTCCTTCCACTAGTTTTTATGGGAGCTTATTTGCGACACGGCCTTTTGCTAGTTCTACTGATGAACGAGAAAACCCTGCGCTTGTCAAAGGTGACAATGCTACATTTCCTTTAAGGTATGAGGGCCTTTTTGAAAGAAGCAGTATTAATTCAAATTCAGGCCTGCCCTATCATATTGCAATCGCCTTTAGAGGTGAAGAAGTTCTTCTCAATCGTGCAGAAGCTAATACCTATCTAGGAGATACAGGCCTTGCAATTGCAGATCTTCAAGTTTTGTCAGAAAGAAGATACAGCGGTAGTGATATTAACCTAACCATGGAGTTGCTCAGGCAATTTTTTGGAGCTGAAAATGACCCATCATTTTCAGATCAAGATATCCTACTGAACTATATAATACTTGAAAGAAGAAAGGAATTTATAGGACAAGGAATGCGTTGGTTTGATCTCAAGAGATATGGAGTCCCTGTTGTCCATGACTTACTGGATGGATCTACTATTAGCCTTGATGGTGATGATGAAAGAAAAGCATTGCAAATACCACAATCGGCAATTGATGTTGGTGGATTAGAGCCTAACCCCAGATAATATGAAAAAGATACTAATATACTTTTTTATGATACTATCGATCTCATCTTGCTATGAGAATGAAGAGCTCAACATGCCTGTTAAGCAAAATGATAGTGAGCTTACTTCAGAGCTGGATATCTATATTGAAGAGAATTTCACGGAGAGATATGGTATGGCCATTAGATATCGGTATGTTGATAGGTATGTGAATCCAGGTGAAAGGGTTACGCCACCAAGTTTAGAAGCAGTGCGCCCCATGCTTGATTTCATCGAAAACTTTTGGATTAACCCATATCTTGAAGTTGGAAATGGAAGAGCATTCTTTGAAGACAACGTACCAGCTGAAATCGTTCTGCTTGGTGGACTTATATATAATGACGATGGCACCGTTACACTGGGCACTGCCGATGCTGGAGCACAAATCACTTTCACAAATGTGAATGCTATAGATCCTGATGATGTAGCCTGGAGAGATTTACAATTACAAACCGTATATCACGAATTTGCTCATACCGTACATCAGCAATTCAAACTACCAAACGCTTTTGAAGCCATATCTCCACGTGGGTATACTAGCGCTGGGGCTTGGTTCACACTCACAGATGAAGATGCCTTGAAACGTGGGTTTGTTTCTCCATATGCAACCAGTTCTCCAAATGAAGATTTCGCAGAAACAGTGGCATTTTATCTGTTTGATCAAGACTTTATGTCAAAGTTTATGCTAGAAGAACCTGACTGCGATAATCAGGACTGCATAGATGAAAACAATGGGAGGTTACTAATAAGAAGTAAACTACAGGCCATTGTCGATCACTATGAAAAAGTAACTGGTATTAATTTGCTGGAGCTCAGGGCTGCTGTTCAATCAAGACTGTAATGAAGAAAGCATATATACTCATATTATTCATTTTTCTACTTGCATGTTCTGACGAGTTGGAAAGGCTACCCCCAGCTGAAGTAAGAGCTGCTGAGGCACTGGAAGAAATAAAAGATAAGTTAACTGCCCCTTCGGAGGGTTGGCTATTAGAATACCAACCGACTCCCGAATCTGGCATATTTAATATGATTATTAAATTCAACCAGAATGACATTGCTAACATCAAATCTGACCTGCCGGTTAATGGAGGTCAGTTTATAGAACAGAATATCTCATATAGATTGGATAACGGACTTGCTATTGAGCTAGTATTTGAGACATATGGTGCGTTTCATTATTTATTTGAACTGGATCAGGCGGCTTTTGGTGGTGAATTTGAATTCATTTATATATCAGAAAATAATGGCAATCTGATTTTTTCAAGTAAGTCAGATTTTTCTAGTCCCACGGTTATAACCTTAAGACCTGCAACAGCCTCAGACATTGATCAGTTTTCATTAGAAGAAGCTGAAAATATTAATGCCTACGACTCCTTCACACCTCAGATTTTTGGAGGGCTTGCTCCTATTCAGAAACTCTCATTTCCTGATCGTAATACTTCACTATTTTGGTTTATTGATGCTTCAAGAAGAACTATAACTGCAGATTTTATTTCATCAGGACTAACCGAGGCTGAAGTAATCGCCAGTGGAGATAAAATGAAATTGAGCGCTACGACTGGCTACAAATATAGCAATGGGCAAATGGTTCTGATTCAACCTCTCGAATTCACCTTCAACGGCCAAACATATTTAATAAATGAAGTTAACCTTGATGACTTTTCCACAACTGATAGTGAAGTATGTGCTGGATCAATCACTCAGTTCCCTGAATACTCAGGTTCCATTGAGGGATTAGGCAATATCAATATCTCAAAATCATTCTTAAATTTTGAAGGGCTCGAATTCAAAGCTCAGTCAGAAAACCCCTACACTGTCAATTCATTATTCGCTTTTGATGGTGACGGCAACTCCCTCACAGATATTGGGATAATCGCTGATAAATTCCCAAATGCTACTGCAATAGCACTCAATTATGGATTTGATTCGACTGATGAGCCGGACAATGCGTTCGGTCTTTATGTAGAAGGTGACAATGGAGAAACAGTAATCTACCTAAGAGAATTTCAATTAGTTAGCCAAATTGGCAATAGACTAGAGCTTCAGTTTACAACTGACTTCTATTTTTCAAACACTCCTCAGGGGTCAGAAGAAGCCGACTTAACCACTTTTACAGACTTATTATTTGAAGGTGGTGCTGTGTATATCTTCGACCTTCCGGTAGATGGTTTAAAGGTATTTTGGCTTTATAATCCATGCAATAACTACGAGTTTGTATTAGTGCAATAAGTCAAGCCATATCTTGCAATTAACAACTCACCACTCTTTCTTAGTATCAAAAGACTCAATAGTTCTGATCGAATTGGGTAATTTAGAATCTGCAATTTATTACTAGATAGACATCTATAGAAACAGGTACTATGAGCAGTTTACTAACATTAAGATGGGAAATACCAGGTTGCACTGATGTAAGAGAAGTCAAAAGTAGACCTGCTTATAAGCTGACTGAAGGATTTGAGTTGACAGCTGTAATGAGGCGAGATGAGGCCAGGCTTAAAGACTACGCTCACAGGTATCTGATTGATCAGCTATGATAAAATTCAGAGCACTCCTACCGCTACTAATCGTAGTTTTATCATTTCTAATCAGCCCTTCCTTTGCTCAGATCACAGTATCCGGAACTATTACTGAATCAGGTTCAGGTAAGTCTTTGGTAGGTGTAACTATTGTGGCAAAAAGTAGTGGCAAAGGTTCCGCCACAGACATTAATGGTAGGTTTCAATTAGAGTTGCCATCGCCTGACTCACTTTTTGTTAGTTATATTGGTTATAAATCGATGATAGTAAAGGTCACGGAAAGTATTACTCTAAACTTGCAACTTGAAGTCGATACGAAACAACTCAATGCAGTAGAAATCACAGCTCCTAAAATCATCGAGCTAAAGCTCCCTGCGTCTTTTATGCAAATTCCAAAAGAGCATTTAAAGCGTGATAATGGGACTACCATTGCACCGGCATTAAACAGAATAACCGGAGTTTATATGCATTCTGGAGCTTTAAATACCAATAGAATTACCATTCGAGGTATTGGTAATCGCTCTTTATTCTCGACAACTAAAATTAGAGCCTATTTAGATGATATTCCTCTAACTACTGGTGATGGAGAAACAACCATTGAAGACATAGACTTGAGCCTTGTTCAAAAAGTGGATGTATGGAAAGGGCCAACAGCAAGTTTGTATGGCGCTGGCTTAGGTGGCATGATTCATTATAAAACCAGAGATCAGGAAAACTTTATGCCTACTTCGTTAAGTACAAAATTAACAGCTGGGTCATATGGCTTAATTAGAAATGTCTCGGAGTTCAATTTCACTAATGACAACAAAACCTTAAACACTGTCTTAAATTATAACAACACCTCAAGTGAAGGTTATAGAGATAACAATGAATATGACAGGGAGTCTCTTACTTTAATTGGCAAGTCTTTATCAAGTAAAGTTGGTAAGACTACTCTGTTCGGAAGCTTTGCAAAACTAAAGGCTTTTATTCCAAGCTCAATTGATAGAAATGACTATGAGAATAGTCCTCAGAACGCAGCCTTTACCTGGGGTAATGTTAAAGGTTTCGAAGATTACACTAAGGTGATCTCGGGGTTATCGCATGAATTTAAGATTACTGAATTGAAAGGTCTTGAAGTTCTTAATAGAACAAGCCTGTTTTATACTAATAGAGATGCATATGAATCGACCCCTTTTAATATTCTAGAAGAGAAATCATCAACTTATGGATTACGAAATGTAATAGAACTGCAAAAACAAAAATCTTTAACAACCACTCTACCCATTTTGTCAATAGGCATAGAGACTTTTTCAGAAAACTATGATTGGCAAACTTTTGAAACTAATAATGGAATTAAAGAAGCCGCTCTGAGTGATAATGAAGAGCAGCGTAAATACATTAATCTTTTTGCTCAATCTTATTTTGAGATTACCACTAAAGCAACACTATTTGCCGGTATAAATTTTAACAACACCTCTTACGACTATAATGATCTTCTAAAATCTAATGGAATTGATAAATCGGGAGATTATGGCTTTGATTATATCCTATCACCACATTTAGGGCTTAATTATCAATTTAATAAGAATGTCGCTCTATTCTCGACCATTAGCCATGGATTCTCTCCACCCTCTTTAGAAGAAACACTAACTCCAGAAGGAACCATTAATCCAGACATACAGGTAGAAAAGGGATGGAACTATGAATTTGGAGCTAGAGGAAGTATCAACACTAAACTTACCTATGAGTTGTCTGTTTACACGATGCAGGTAAAAGATCTCTTGGTGGCAAGAAGGGTCAATGCTGATCAATTTATAGGTGTAAATGCTGGTGAGACCAAGCATAATGGTCTGGAATTGTTTTTAGCCTATGAATTTACAAAAAATAGTAATTGGCAAATTACGCCCTTCCTTTCATACACCTACTCAGATTACACTTTTAAAGAGTTTATTGACGAAGACAATGACTATTCAGGAAATAAGCTCACAGGAACTCCACCACACCAGCTAAGCGCGGGCGTAGACTTTAATTCTTCAATTGGTTTTTATGGCAATATCAACTACAAGTATGTAGATGCGTTTCCGATGCGTGATGACAATTCAATTGATTCAGAAGCTTACCAACTAGTCAGAGCTAAAATTGGCTATCAAAGAAACCTATCAAATAGATGGAAGATTGATACTTCCTTTGGGATTGATAATGTGCTAGATGAAAAATATGCTTCTATGATTTTGATTAATGCGGGGAGCTTTGGCAACAACCCTCCACGCTACTACTACCCTGGTCTGCCGAGGAATTATTTTGGGAGTTTAACAATTAACTATAGGCTGTAAAAGGACTCTGAAAGAGATTTACAGGCATAAAACAAAAAGCCGTAATCCAATGGGTTACAGCCTTTTGTCATCTAAAAATTCAACTATTTTTCCATAATTTTTGCGATCACACCATCCAGATAGCTCTGTTGGTTTTCAGGAGCTAAGGATTTTGCCTTTTGATAATATTCCAACGCCTTTTTCTTATTCCCATCCATTAAATAAGCCTCTCCAAGACTATCAGTAAAACCCCATATAAATTGGTGATCCTTATTTTTCTTCACATTGGTTTCAAAAACTTCAATAGCTCCTTTAGTATCACCAGAATTCAATAGCGTATAACCATAGTTATTCAATTGAAATGGACTGCCTAAAGGTATGGCCTCCTCCATTACTTTCTTTGCTCCCTCCTTATCACCCTTTTTTGTTAATAATTGAGCTTTCGCATTAAGGTTTACAAAATTCTTGGTCATAGATATTGATTGATCAATCCAAGCCTCCGCTAGTTCTAACTCAGTATCAAATTGTAAACACATATAAGCAGCTTGAGAATATCCGCGCCAGCTAAACCCTGCTACTCCTTTTAATTCAGCCTTAGCATTTTCAATAGCTATAGTTGGAACATCAAACTCTATATTGAATGGTATTTGCTTCTTCTCCCACTTCAGTGCTATTGTAGTATTGTTTGGCTCATTATCAATTACTTCATAGGTCAGCCATTCCTGAAAAGGACTTTCTTCCATTTTCAATGGTACATTTAAAACCAGTTCATCTTCTTTGGGAGTAACAGTACCCCATGATTTTGAATATTTCGATAGGATTAAATACACTTCTTCTGGCTTCATATACATATAAAGACCATAGGTTCCAGCTTTTATCTCCTCTCCTTCAATTTTCGCATCGTGGGTCAATGTAATGGTTGTGTTATTATTAGCTCCAGCTCTCCAAATGCTATTAGATCGAACAACTCCACCCCAAATAGTTCTACCCTTAACAGCAGGACTGTGATAAGTTATTGTTACATCTGAAATACCAACTCTTTGCGTAATTGAGGCATATGGGCTTAGCATTGGAACACTTAAGTTCTGAGAGTTAGCTGGAATAGACAAGAGCATAAAGAACATTAAGCCTAGTGTCAGTTGAATTGAGTTATTGATCTTTTTCATTTTCATAGAATTTGTTTTGAACAAATCTATTAGAGTGTCATATCCAATTGAAAAAGAATGTGATGTGTCGTTTATACTGTGATAAAACGCGCGTTAGCTTTTAAGGTATGCTATAATATCTTCCTTATAAGATCTGCCAGAACGAACCTTATCCCCATTCTTTATGTAAAATTCGTACTCATTATTATTCAAATAGACGCACTTAGAAATGTTACTCTTTTTCAGGATAAAAGAACGATGTACTCTTAAAAAATAGTCTGGATTAAGATCAGCATTTATAGTATTCATTGTTGCCCTGTATAAATGTACCTTGTCCTTGGTAGTTAAATTTAGATAGTTGCCATTTGCTTCTATGTATAGAATGTCATCTATATCTATAATTGTTTCATACCCCCGATCCTTAATTTCAAATTTGGTAATATAATTATCATCCTGTCTATCAAAATCCTTTATTAAGCCCATTAACTTATCACCAAAATCTGAGGACTTTTTAATATTAAAATACTCAATTACTTTATTCATAGATTCTGCAAAACGATCCCCATCAAAGGGCTTAAGTAAGTAATCCAATGCATGCACATTAAATGCCTTGATCGCGTAGCTGTCATATGCAGTTGTAAAAACAATATATGGCTTAACTTTTAATTTTAACCTAGCGAGAAGTTCAAACCCATCAATATCTGACATCTGTACATCTAAAAACACCAAATCTGGCTCCGCTTCTTTGATTAATTCTAATCCTAGCAAGCCGTTTTTTGCCTCACCAATGCATTTGATCTCCATATAGTCTTCAAGCAACTTAAGCACACGTTGGCGTGCCAAAAATTCATCATCTATAATTACTGCTCTAATCATGAGTATAGGTGTCAAAAGGGATAATGATTTTAGAGCAGTATTTCGATTCCTCTATGCGATAATCGAAAGAAAAGTCCTTACCGTAAATTTGCTCTAACCTGTTTTGAATATTGGAAATACCGATGCCATACCCTAGATCTTTAGTATTTCCATTTATTTTTTTAAAATCGTTTATCACAATAATCTCTACTTTATGATCCCTTTTTCTTGCATTAATTGATATTTCACCACCATCAGGACATTTGGAAATTCCATGTTTAACTGCATTTTCAACCAACGGCTGTAAAAGCAAAGCTGGGATTTTTGATGATTCTACCTCCTTTTCAATTTGTACATCTATCTGCATACGATCTTGAAAACGAGTGTGTTCTATTTCTAAATAAGTAGAAACATATTTTATTTCCTGCGAAAGTGGAATAAATAGCTGCTTATCATTTTCGAGAATTTCTCTTAACAGAAAACCTAGTTGAGAGAGCATTTTTTGAGCATTCCTTTTATCAATATCTATTAGGCTGGCAATTGAATTTAAGGTGTTAAATAAAAAATGCGGTTGCAATTGCATCTTTAAAGCATTCAATTTAGCACTATCCAAATCTCTTTGCTTTTGCAGATATAGCTGATAATAATTAATGGCCATTATAATGGCCATTATAATAATGTATTCTATAAAACTCCTAAACCAACCAATAGTAAGTTGGACAGCAACACCTTCCTGCCAGGGACCACCAAAGTTTCCAGATTTGAAAAAGTATAAACTATTAAAAAGCAATATAGAACAGGCCCTATGAAGGAATGCTACACCAAGCCCGGCAGCCACTAAAGCTAATATATACTTGAATTTGGCCTTGTTAGTGAGGCGATAACGATTGGCCAGAATTATAAGAAAGGGATAAAAAAGCGCCCAGATCAGATAAAATGAGATGAATTTGATAGAAACTGTAAACCAGCTAAATTCATACCCATAGTCATTCATTCTATACTCTGCATATTGCTGAAAGATAAAAAACACACTGATAAGACCCGCCCAGAATAAACCTTGAGGTGCATGTTTCGTAAATGTGGATTTTATACTCATATTAGCTTTTGACAGTATTTCAAAGGTAGCAACGCTTTGTTTATTTTCAGTTCAATTGTGATAGACAGTAAAAATTGTGATTATTACAAATCTAAATACAACACCAGATATCATGAGATTATTACTTAACCTTCCCCTATTTTGTTTCGCTTTGTTAACCATTGCTTGCAACTCTTCTGATAAAACCAATAAACAGTCTTCCAACTCAGAAGAAGAAACAAAACTGACCTTTGACTATGTTGTTGAAAAGGTCTTTAATGATGATGGCACACCAGTAGAGTGGCATGGGGAAGCATTGGCTAATGATTTTAAAGACTCTCTTGAGATCAATAAATCTGGCAAATGTGGTGATGGTGATTGTGGTGAAAATATGACCATGAAAAATACCACGGATCAAGATCTTGAAGTACTAGTTAAGGGAGCTTATAATATTGGTGGTGATGAAGGTTTTATTGCCTGCAAATATATTATAGCCGCTCAGAGTGAAGTTTCCATTGGCTGCTCCCATTTATGCTTTGAAGGAGAGGCTTACTTATTTGATAGGGTCATTATTGGGTCTAAAGTATATGAGGATCCTGAAGAAGAATAACCTCAATTCATCACATTTCTAACGGTTAGTTTCATTCTTATTTCTTACGTTGCCAATGTACAATAGCATTGTAAGAAAAATAAAAGAATGAAAGCACTAAGCACCTTTATACTTGCCATTACACTTTTCGGTTGCAGTTCCGTAGCAACAGGTCAACAAAAACTTGATCAATTCTCCTTTAAAGGCAAAAAACTAAACTATACAGTAATACTGCCGCAAAACTACGATGCCACTAAAACTTACCCGGTACTAATTGGCCCATCTGATGCAAATACCATTGAAGATGAAAGCTTCTACTGGCAAGGTGTTGATGATACGGAGGGCTGGATTCTTATTGGATATAGGATTTATAATGCCGTGAATAGAGCAGATGAAATTATGGCACTTCTTGACCACTTAAGAGAAACCTATAAGGTTGAAGGCAATAAATTTCATACAGTATGCTTCAGTGCCAACAGCGCCAGCATATTTGAGTTGGTAATGACTATTCCAGATTACTTTGCTGGCATAACTGGCATGGCTGGTAATCCCAATTATAGAGATGAAGAAAAGTTGAAAAATCTGAAAGGCGTTAAAGTTCAATTCGTAGTTGGTGACAAGGATACCTATTGGATGAACTCAGCAAAAAAAAGTCATGAGAAGCTAAAAGAGCTTGGTATTGATAGTCAAATAGAAATAATAAAAGATGGAAAGCATGTAATGACTCCATTAATTGGGAAAGGATTTCTAACAAGAGCAAATGCATTACGATAATGAGAGTATCTAATAGATTCTATATTGTAATTCTAGTATGCTTTATCTCTAATTATTGCTTCGGACAAAAACTCATAACTAAGGAAGTAGAACTTGCAGAAGATGTGAAAATCACCATGATATATGTACCTATTGGAAATTTCACAATGGGTAGTCCTGAATCTGAATTAGAAAGAAACGCTGAACGTGAAAAACAGCACAAGGTAACCATTACTAAAGGCTTTTGGCTTGCAGAAACAGAGTTTACTCAAGCGCAATGGGAGAAAATAATGGGTAATAACCCTAGCCTTAATAAAGCATGGAATCATCCTGTAGATCAAGTTTCTTATAACGATGTACAATCTCTACTTACCAAAATTAATAAAGAAGGTAAATCATTTAGGTTGCCAACTGAAGCTGAATGGGAATATGCCTGTAGAGCGGGATCTGACAAAGCCTATGTTCAACCCATTGATGACATGGTTTGGCATATTGGAAATTCTGGTGGTCAATTACATCCTGTGGCTACAAAAAAACCTAATGGCTGGGGGTTGTATGATATGCAAGGGAATATTTTAGAATGGTGTTCGGATTGGTTTATCGAAGATAATACCAACGAAAGTACAAACCCCAAGGGGCCAAAAAGTGGCACCCATAAGGTACAGCGTGGAGGGCAATTCACAGGGAGAACAAAACATACCCGGGCTGCAGACCGCCAGAGAGGCCTACCAGACGACAGCGATTTTTATGTAGGGTTTAGATTAGCAGCAGACGAAATATGAAATATTTAATCATACCATTCTTCTTAATTACTCAGCTTATTTATTCTCAGGAATATAAGTTGGTTTACACACAACAGGAAAATAATAATGACAACATCTTACTGGCAGATGAATCTGGGCCTATCAAACAAATCACAAGTCATAGGAGTAAAGACAGCAGCCCTGTGATATCACCTGATGGCAAACGGATGGTTTTCACATCAGAACGTGTGGGTTGGTGGAAAATATGGACTATGAATTTAGAAACTGTAGAATTTAAGCAACTAACTTTTTCATCAAGTGCTGAATACAGTCCGTCATGGTCACCCGATGGTAAATCAATTGTTTTTGTTTCATCAAGGGACGGTAATCAGGAAATATATACCATGAATAGTGAAGGTAAAAATCAGACCAACATAACCAATAATTCAGCCTCTGATGTTATGCCATTTTGGGGCAATGACAACAAAATTTACTATTCTACAGAAATAAATGGAATCTACCAATTAGCTAGAATGGCGCCAGATGGAAATAATAAAGAAGTATTAACTAGCGGAAAAATTAATATTCTAATGCCATCATTATCTAATGATAGATCGAAAATTCTATTCTACGGTGATTTCAAAAACAATTATGAGATTGGAATTTTAGATTTAAAGACAAATAAAATCACACAGATAACAAGCGATCCACTTTTAGATATGAGGCCAAGATGGTCAGCGGATAATAAAAAAATAGTATTTGAAAGAGGAAATAAAGGCAACAACCATCATGTCTTTATAATGAATACTGATGGTTCTCAAATCAAGCAGATAACTAAAAAGGGATATAACTATAGCCCATCTTTCATGAAAATCAATGTACTAAATGATTAATGTTTCTCAAGTAGTTAAAATCAGGTGATGAAAATATCAGTCATCACGGATTAGGACAATAAATAATCCATTTAAATTAAAATCTATGAATTTTTTAAAACACTTAATATCTATCTTGATTGTAATATCAATTGTATTTATCAGTGCTTGCAAGCAACCTTCTAATTTGGATAAAGTATCAGATTCAACAGACATTGAAAATGATACACTAAAGGTTGAAGAAGATAAATTTGATGATATAGGGCCCAAATTTTCACCAGATGGCAAACAAGTAGTCTTTTATTCCTATAGGACATCAGAAAATCCAGGTTCTCGAATATACATTGTAAATGCCGATGGCAGTAATCTTAGAAAACTTGAAAGTGAGGATAATGATGGAGAGCATGCCGAACCACATTGGAGCCTGGACGGAACTGAAATAGTCTATTCTAATTTTGGAGAAAAAGGGTCCAAATTAATGATAATGAATGCTGATGGATCTAACGCAAGAACTTTGGTGAATTATAAAGACGGTGGCTATCACCAGTGGGGTGGCTGGGATTCGGACGGTGAAGGATTTTACTTTACCTATTGGGATGGCGTTGAAGACAGCTTTACTCCTAACATTTACCACTCAAGAAATGGAGAAACAAGGCAAATTACTACTGACAACAAAAGCTTGAGATGTCAAACCGCTCAAAATGGCAGAATTTATTTTAGTAAAATGTCCGGTTCTGACAATAACCCTTTTATAGTATACTCTTCCAACACTGATGGAGGTGATCTAATTGACTTAGAAAATGAGTCTGGTATAGATTTATGGTTTCCTGCAATCTCATCTGGTCAGAATTTATACTTGCTTGATTCCGCTGATAATATTGCTTTTTGGAGCATGGATTTGAATGGTCATAATAATAAAAAGTTAGGTAATGTTACTGGCAAAAAACCATTTGCAATGTTTTATTCATTAGACCATACTGGCAGATATTTGGCTTACAATATCATAGGAACACTAGGTGAAGATATTCATAAACTAGATATCAAAACTGGTGAAGTAACTAAATTAACAGATGACAAATAACAACTATTATCACATTAACAAACATGAAATATTTAGTAGTTCTAATTTCCATTTTCTATGGGCATATACTTTTTGCCCAAGATATTGTCTACTATTCTTCCGAATTCAAATCTTCGGGACGTGACATTTATGCACTAGATGTGAGATCTGGTAATGCCAAAAAGTTAACCCAAAAATCTGGTAGTGGACACTATCCTCATTTCATCAACCCCAAATTATCCCCAGATGGATCTACTTTAGTCTATCAGGCAGACACCGATGGTCATGATCACTATGCCATTTGGACAATGAAAACTGATGGTACTGAGAAGAAAAGAATTACTTCCGGAGAAGGTCTGTATCCAAACTGGAGTCCCGATGGTAAGACCATTATTTTTAGTGGAAGACGAAGTGGTGTTTGGGAAATCATACTTGTCCCCTCAGAAGGAGGAAAAGAACAAATCGTTTCTAAAAATCTTGAAAACGGAAAACGTCCCGGCTGGGGTGCCACATGTAGTTTTCATCCTGATGGCAAATCAATAATCTATTCTTATATAAGAGAGAAAGTGGTATACTCTTTAGATTTGTCCACTGAAAAAATACAACAGCTCACAAAAAAGGGCAATTATACTCATCCTATTTATTCAAATAGCGGGACTGCCATTGCTGTAAATCGAAGACTGAGTCATACTTATGATTTAGTAATAATAAGTAATGGTGAGGAAGAATTAATGGTGCGCGGAATTATTTCATATTCTGCACCTGATTGGGTAGCCAATGATTCCAAACTCCTTTTTGTCGGATCCGTTAATGACAATCAGGAATTATTCATTGTTGATCTGAAAACAAAGACAGAAACACAATTGACAAAAAATAATTATTTCGATGCCATGCCTGTAGGACATTGATTCAACCCATGTAATTATATGATTATAAGAGTCCTATTATAAGTTTTGAATTAAGTTTGTAGGAGTAAATGAAATTCCTGACAGACTTATCGATACTTATCAATTTCTCTGCCGTTGTCCAGGCTATCATTTTAATAGCGCAGCTGAAGAAAGGAAAATACCTTAATCATACCTCAAACCGTTTACTAGCCTTTATTCTACTTGCTTTTTCAATTGTTATCATAAACTCGATCCGAGCACTTTTTGATCCTTTTTTCCTCGATTCTTATGAACTCTTTTCCAATGCATTTTTACTGATTATTACCCCTTCACTTTACTTATACATTTCATACATTACCAGGTCAATTGAAGCTTATAGTAATAGACAGCTTTGGCATTATGCTCCTTTCACCGTTTACATATCTCTAATGATAGTTTTAATACTTTTTGGAATGGGAAAGAACGACCCTATTGTAGAGGTAGTAAGTAACATAGGGTTCCTAATGTTTATTCTCCAAAATGGAATCTATATTACAAGTTCCTTTTGGTTATTAAGAAAACATCGTGCATATATAAAAAAAGAATATTCATATACCACCAATATATCACTGAACTGGGTAGCCAACATTTTACTTTCATATTCCATTACGTTTATACTAGGTGTCTCATTTATTATTTATCAGATTATCATAGCCCCTATTCCTTCACTCATCAACCTGAATATAGTTCTTATTCTTTCTATTCATATTATAGTCCTTACTTACAAAAATCTCTCAAAACCAGATATATTA
>NZ_SMLV01000301.1 GCF_009711525.1 Fulvivirga lutimaris | reverse complement strand
CATTTCAAGACCTAAGCTAAAATTATCGGTTATGTTCAATTCTGTACCCCCACCTAAATTAAATCCTAAAACGGCATTATAACTTTCTCTTGTTAGATCAGTATTATCCACACCATAATTGCTGATTTCTGATGCATTTGAAGCATTAAGCCCTATTCTGCCAAATAATATAAAAATAGGTGTAGTTGTAAATTTCTCATCCAGATAAACGATATCAACAGGATCATTCTCTCTGTCAATTTTATATTCAGGATCTAGTGCTAATAGCTTTAGGTAGCTATCTTCTGCACTTATGGGGTCGTCAATGAGTAAATATGTTCTGGTAAGAATAAGAAAGGCCTCAATCTTTTGGGTTTTATTGAAACCGTTGTCAAGGCACGGCTTTAAAATAGAAGGTATAGAATATAAGTGACCATCATCAAACTGTTGCTGAGCTTGGTTCAATGTTTCTGCACAATTGGACCTCTGAGCAAAAGCTGGATTTAGGATGCTTAATAAACCAACTATAAGACTAAATCTAATCACCTATAAATCAATAATCATTTAACAACAAGTTAAGACATGTGTTTCGGTAGGGTATATCATTACCCACATATGTCTTCCACTCTTCTTCATCAAGATTCCTTTTAAGTTCATTACACATTAACTCTGAAATAATATTAGGATCTGTTGGCCAGAATCGAATGTCACCATCAGAACAACCAGCAATTATATAATTAGAATCTGGAGTAAATGCCAAATCCCAAACATAGGCATCATTATCCGTCATTTTAATTGGAAGTTCATCTATTTCGCTAACCGCCCACATATATATTGACCCATCAAAGCTACCTGCAGCCAATAACTTTCCATCCGGACTGTAGGAAACAGTACTAATTCTTCCTTTTTGTCCTGAGAGCTCTTTAACCACAGTATTACTAGCCAGGTCGAAAATTTTGATTGTTCCACTTTCTTCTCCAAAAACAATGTTTTTACCATCAGGACTAAATGCGACAGATTGAATTGGCGATCCATTTGTTTTAGTCAGTACTTTTTCAGACTTGGCATTAAGATCATATAAATAAAGACTACCATCCAGACTACCTCCTACCAGCAACTGTCCTGATTTACTAATATCAAAGCTTTTAATTTCAGAAGTAGTACTCATTAATAGTTCGCTGTTCATACCGTTAATATTATTAATCCTTAAGGAACGATCACTTCCCGAAGAAACAAAGCTCATATTGTCAGGTAAAAAATGCACATCGTTCACAAAACCTCTATGACCAGCTATTTTAGAAGTAGTATTGTTAAACAAATTTTGAACCTGCACAAATGACGAATCACTTGCCAAGGCCAACCACTGATCATCTTTACTAATATCTAACACTCTATTAGGGAACTGATTAGAGACAATGACTTTATGGTCATCCCTGTTGGTTATAGATGAGCTAACCACCTTACCTTGTGTACCTGTTGAGTAAAACCTGCCTCCATCATTAGATATGGTTAATGTTCTGACAGAATTCCTATGAAGCCCACTCACTGTGTTATAGCTAGGCCCTTTTATATCTGCTATTGCGTTGTATAATCCATTATATATGTACTGGTCATACTTTCTACCATCATATTGGTCATAAAAAGCTTTGGCCTGTTGAGCCAACAAACCCTTCAGGTCCTTATCTTCTATATCCAATGACTTTACAGCCATTGATTGAGCTACCGACTGATATAGTAACTTGTTAGCAAACTCATAGTTAGTTTTAGCTTCTTCTGTTGCTTGCTGAGCGATGTTTCTTTGTTTCAAAGCCACCTGTCTTTCAGAACTAGCTATTCCCCTTTGCTGTTCTGCTATCAACAAGTTTTCCTCGGCTCTTGCTTTTTCAAACTTGGCTTGAGCTAAAGCTGTTTCGGCTATCTGTCTTTGCTTTTCAGCTTCAAAAACTGCATTTTGGGCTATTACAGTTTGCCTTTCAGCTTCTTCCCTCTGCTTCTCAGCCTCATCCTTTTGCTCCAATGCGATCAGTTTTTGTTCATTAGCGAGGTCGGCTTGCTTAGTTGCTTCGATACTTTGGGTAATTGCATAAACAAAGAAAAGTATACTTATAATGGCTGCTATCCCCAAAATAACTGCAACTGCCTTTGTTCTCTTAAGGAGTCGCTTCTGAAGCATCTCTTGATTCTTCTGCTCGGCTTCATAGGTAATTCTACTTGTATCAAGAAAAACAATCGCCCTTTCGAATGCCTCATCATATCTTCTTGCCCAAGCTCTGGTTGGCCTTTGTTTCTTTTGCCAGTTAAGCGCTAACTGCAAATCTGGCGGTCTCCACAAACCAGTTCTACCAATCTGGTACATGGCCGCAGCTTCAGAAAGCCTGCGGTACATTTGCGCAGACTCATACTCTTCATCTACCCAGGCTTTAAGCCTTGTCCATATACGCATTAAACTTTCGTGCGAAATTTCTATAATCGAGTTCTGATCAAGCTCAACACCAATTGGAGGCATTAGGAAAGATCTTCCCGTCTCACGAAACTTATCAACTACGGCTATGACCTCTGGAAGTGTCGCCTCAGAAAGCTCAGCAACAAGGCCCAGCCTCACCGGTCTTCTTATTCCAAAATTATTAGCGGCCTTTTCCGTCAGCGACTTAAATAAGACTTCGGCTATCTCTTTCTCTCTCGAACTTAGTTCATCGTAAGTTTCATTCGCATGCTGGGATAATGCCTCAGTAATTTTACCTATCGCATTATAATGCCCAATGTCAATCGGCTCATTTTCTTCTCTATTCCTAATCCAGAAATCCCAAGTACGCATTAATGCATGTTGCAAAATAGGTAGCTGATCTTGGTTATCTCCAATGTCATTTAAAAGGCGTTTCATTAACCTTTTTGAAATTCTTCCGCCTCCTACAGAAATCGGACCTTCGATCGCCATTCTTTTTTGATCCCTTGTCATTTGAGGAACCAAATAATTACTCTCGTTTATGAGTTGGGTAAGACCAGGAAATTTAGCGCACTCTCCAACATAATCAGAACGCATGGTAATAGCTACATATACCGGAGACTCTGTAGATCTACATGCATCTAGAATTAGATTTACATATAATCTTGCTTCTTCAGCAGAACCTTGATCATTTTCACCATATCGGAAGAGTTCTTCAAATTGATCAATGAAGATTAATGTGTTCTCTGATTTATCGGCTTTGAATTTATTGATGGTTTCAACAAGACCATTGGCATTACTTCTTAATATACTACTAACAACTAACCTCTTTGCTGCCCTATCATCAGCTGATTCTACAATATCCTGTTGCTTGTGCCCTAGGATTAATGATCTAGATAAATTCTTGATTGGAGATGTGCCAGGCCTTGTGGTAATGATATTCCAATTAGGACCGGTATTGGTCATAAACCCACCATATACCACTGGTATAACCCCACAATAAATAAGAGATGACTTACCACTACCTGAGTAACCCATGATAGTCACGAACTTGCTTGCTGAAAGCTTTACAAGAACGTCATCAACCTGATTCTCACGACCAAAGAATAAATGACTTTCATCTACACCGAACGGACGCAAACCTGGGAACGGGTTTTTAAGAACTACATTACCATGAATATCATACTCCTCTTTTTCAAAAGGCTCTTCACTTGTATGCAAATCATAGTTTAGCATAGTGCGGGGACTAGATCAAGTTTAAAAAATAATAGCAAGGTTAAAAATAGCACCTAATGTACTTAAAATAAACGCTTTATAAAGTAAAATCAAAAAAATCAAACTAATTTAATAAAAATAGTACTTACACATATTCAATCATTTCATTTGCCAACTTAACGTTGTCTGCTAGCAGATCATAAAATCCATCTTTTTTGATCTTCAAAAGTACTGTATCTGTCAATGCGATTATAAGGTTAGACTTTATATAATTTTGGGCTCCCACCATCTCTCCAATAAATTCACCAACCTTTGTTTCTGACTTAATTTCGCCATTTTCATATAAATTGATCGCTCCTTGATAAACAATATAAAAATTGTCATTGTAGTGCTCATCAACTGTAACTGTCTCACCTTCTTTAATAAAAACTTCTTCAGTAATATCGATCAAATCAGCTATTGCTAAACCAATTATATTTTCAAAAACATTCATTTTCTTCAAAAACATTACTTTATCAAATCTCAATGATCTTTGGTTAGATTCGCTTTGATCTTTTATTAAACTATCAAGCATCCGTCTATCACTATGCCCAAGCCTTTTCACATTCTCATCATAAGCGTCAGGGTCAATTTGAAATAAGGACCAAGCAGCCATCTCCCTTATCAATAAATCAGGATTGAACAGGTTAGCAATCAAATCAAAATAGAACTCCCTAATCTTAAGCAGGCCTATTTGATAAATAATACAGGATTTTGTCCATCTATTAGTTTGAGAGAAGTCTCTATTAAGCAAGAACTTTAAAACCATTTTATTCTCAAGTCTCTCCCTTGGATAAAATATTTCGAGTTTACGCGCCTTCTCTGGATATGATATATCATCTATAACAGGAATGAATCTTTGCTTCAAATCTTCTGACAAGAATATATCCAACAGTTCAACCCCATATGTAACACCTTCACTAGTCTGACTCTCAATATTCTCTTTAACAAGCTGAATAGACTGCGCTTCATAAAGCATGGAAAGCAGCATGTAAATGTGATCTATATCATAGTATATTTCTTCTTCAATAGCCTTTTTAATTTCCTTACCAAAGTGATCATCACTTACTTCTCCAATGGCTGAAATATTCCAGGCAATATCTTCTATATCAGACTCAATGGCATACTTAATTCGTGCTATCTGAGAAATCCCTGCCCTAAAACCACAATTACCTAAAGCAAACAGGATTTGTGACACCATTACTTTATCAGGAAAATCCATTTTATTCCAAAGTATTTCTTTGGCTTTATTTCCTCCAATTCGGCCAATGATTTGAACAACCTTGAGCATGACCTGCGTCTGCTGTCCTGTTTTGTAGAAAGCACTATCAAGGGCATTAAGTGCCTTTCCGCCAATAATAGTTAGAGCGCTAGCTGCCTGAACACTAAATACAGGGTCTCCTAAATTTTCTATTAAAGCAAGCAGAACTTCATTGTTATATTTTCTTTGCGCAGTCTTAATAGCCGCATACCTCACTTTTGGTTCAATATCATGAAGTAATTCTATGAGAAGGCTGATATTCTCTTCATCTTCAGAATTACCAAGCAATTCAGCCGCGTATTGCCGGTCCTCTGCTATATCAGATTTACATAGTTTAGAAACTCTTGCTTTACTAATATCACCAGATTGAAAAAGCGTTAGCAAGTCATTACCTGAAACAACTTGTTTGTCACTTCCATCACCTGACTTATTTGACGATATAACATACCTTTCAGAAACAGAAAGGCCTTTAAGTTCATTCATCTTGTTTTGAGCAAAATCACGCACCTGAGAGACTTTATGCCCCATTAATGTGTTAATTGATGCCGGCAATATTTGAGGCTCTATTTTTTCTAATAATTTATAAGAAAAAATTGCCTTGCTAGGGTCTGTGCTTTTTAGTGAAAGCTCAAGTTTCTGCACAAGTTTTTGTCCTAATGTAAGTGCTAAATCTGTATTAGCTCTCTGCTGCTTCTCCAGCTTAATTTTGATATTGTTTTTATATTCAATGTAAAGCTTACCGATGATGTAGATATATCCTGCAATAAGAATAATGAGTGCATACGAATAATGGATTAGTTCAATAAATGAAAGGTACGACAAACCAATAATCAAAGCACCTGCGATAAATCTTGATGTCTCATTAACAACACCTTCCACTTTAGTTTGAATATCAAACCTGATCCGATTATCAAGTGGCATGAAATAGAGCTTAAACGTAGGATTCTCAAGAGAATCTCTTAATGAAAAGTTAAAAAGTCTTGAAAGTGCAACAAACAAAAAGAACCAAATAAAATTGGCACCACTGTCCTTAGTAAAACCATACACTTCTCCAGAAACTATTGACCCAACCAAGAAGAAAATTAAGACCAAAGGAAGTATAAGTAATGAAACCTTTAGCCCATACTCTCCTATGATTCTATCATTTACAAAAGTTTGTAGTAGCAAGCCTAGAACGAGTATAGCACCATTAAATATTGCTAGAAAGTTTCTTAGTTCATTCTCGCCTGGATATTGAATACTCACAACATCTTGAAAAGAAAACTGAATAAAAGTAAAAGTCACCATTGAAAAGAGAAGAAATGTAGACAATAGCCTTACATAAGTATTGCCGGCAAGAGATTTAAAATCTGTGCCCATCTCTTCTTCCTTGAGGTTAGACAACTCCGCTTTCGACAAATCATACCTTGAAGTAAGTATGAAAAGGAATACAAATGAGATAGCAATACTGACACAACTTATCAATAAATAGTTTGTTGTCTCAGGTATTAAGGTTTGTAGAAATGGAAAACTGAATGACGTGATAATGGCAGCCATTAATTGACCTATATCTATACCTCCAATAATTCTTTTGGACTGGCGTAAATCAAACAGTCTACCAAAAGTACCCCAAAAACCTAATAGTGAAACGGCCAGAATAGGGCCGATTAGAGCAAAACTTAGAAAAATAAGAGGCTCTTGATAAGCAGGGTCACCATAATGAAATGATGCATAAATTGTGGCTACAAAAAGTAAGATCAAGGCCAGATTGCCTAGAGCAAGCGTTCTAAATGGTACCCTATTCTGTAGATAAGAAAAAAGTGCGGTAGTAATTATACCTAAGAAGCCAGAAAAAAGAATTGCCTCCTTTAAATATTCGCTTAAACGGTTAAGGAATAATGTCTCTGCAGTAATTTGGAAGGTAGCCAGAAACACCCCCATAAAAAAACCTTGTCCCAACAAGAGAAGCACTTGCTTTTCTTCATTGGGACGGACATTTAATGCCAAAAAAAGTGCCTTGAACATTTATATAAGCTTAAAAAATAGTACGGTATTTGGTTAGAAAGATATTAATACCCCTATCAAAAAGCAATACAAGACAACTTTAATTAACTGAAAATCAGAATATTATTTTTTAGCGGTAGAATCAGCTGCTACAGTGGCTGGTTCAGTAGACTCATTAGCGTAAGCTTCATTAAGCCCTTTCACAACCTGTTCAGTTATGTCCATTCCCTTAGTTGCGAAGAGTACATCACTTCCCTGATTGTATTTAACCACTAAATCGATGCCATTTGCAGCACTGTAATCTTTCAAAAATGCAGTAACCTTTTCGTAAAGCTCCTGATTCATTTTGGCCTCTTCTTTAAGCAATTCCTGAGAAAGACTTTCCTGATATAAACGCAAGTTCTGCTGCTTTTTCATCAAATTTTCCTCTAGCGCTTTTGCCTGACCAATTGTTAAATTTGAAACTGTTCTTTGGTAGTCGTTAACTTCTTGTTGAAGTCCTTGAGCACGATTTTGATACTCTTTTTCTAATTTTTGACCTTTTTCCTGAAACTTATCCTGAATGTCTTTGAAGTAATCGTACTTACTCAATACTGAGTCAGAGTTGATATAAACAACACTATACTCTCCCGCTGCTCCACCAGCAACTTCGCTACTGTCACTTACAGTTGATCCATCAGATTTACTAAAGTGCAACACATACAACACACCAACCGCAACAATCAAAACTCCATTGAGTACTAAAGAAATATTTTTCACTTTTTAAAAATTTAATTTGAGGCGCAAATTAAATAAAGAAAATACAGATTAACCAATCTTATTTTCTTCTTGCCCGTGATTCTTCTTTTGATTTGGTGTTGATTGTATAGATATAAGACTCTGATTTTTGGGAGTTTTCCAAGTAAGTGTAGGTATAATCAAAAGGTGAGTTTTGGTCAATAGGTTTTATGTCTAGTGGTGGCTCATCGACAAGTTTTGCCTTCCTGAAGTAAACAGCACAAAAAATACCCGCTATGCCCCCCATAAGATGCGACTCCCAGGAAATACCATTTGAGGTAGGTATAATTCCAGCCATAAACGATCCTCCATAAAGCACCAAAATCACAAATGAAATAGCCAAAGTTTGAGGGTTTCTACGAAAGAAACCACTAAATAAGATAAAGGTCAATAAGCCATAAACAATACCGCTGGCTCCTATATGATATGCATCTCGTGCGGCTATCCAAACCCAGAACCCTGTCATTAGGTAGATTAGTATAATAACATTAAAAGCTATTTTATCATAGAAATAAAACAGCCCAACCCCTAAGATCAAAAGCGGAAAGGTGTTAGAAAGAAGGTGGAAAAAGTCACCGTGAATAAGAGGAGAAAGAAAAATGCCTATTGACCCACTTAAAGTCCTTGGGTATATACCCAAAAGGCCAAAATCAATCTGCAAGTAAGATTCAATTATTTTAACGAGCCAAATAACTGCAACAAAGGACAATGTGTATTGTATGCTTCTTCTAAATTTAATCCCGTCCCTTGCCGTATCCATTTGAATTATTTACTCTGTCATTTCTTCGTCTTGAGTTTGGTAAGAGTATAATGTCTCATCAAGCCTCAACGTGTCCTCGTTAAAGTCTCGAACAAATTTTGAAATGATTTGGTTGTCAATTGTTTCAATATTTAAGCCAATATCTAAACCAATACCGAAATCTATGTTGGGATCAACCTCTACATGTTCCTTCACTTTAACTTCTTCCTCATCTTCAATCTCCATAATTGCTTCAGCAATGAAAAGTCCAATTTCCTCTTCCAGATCATCCAAAGCCTCCAGGTCTCCGTTTTCATCCTCCTCATATTTTATTCTTCTAAACTCTGGAAAATGCTGTGCGGCCTTGTGTTCAGCCACTTCATATACTTCGCTTAAATGGTGCAAGCGCAAAGTGTACATAACTGCATCGTATACCACTTCCTTTCCCTCATACATTCCTACAAACATGAAATTCACATATTCTTCAGAATTATCCTCAGACTCAACAATTAGAAAATTTTGATTCTTTTTCTTCATCTCACTTTTGTAGTGATCTATTTTTTCGGGTTTGAACCCATCATTTGAAGTAAGCATCATTTGATAATTTTGGGATTAAACGGACAAATAATTTAGAACAAAATGGTTTGAATAACAAATTTTCAATATTTAAAAAACATTATTATTTGGATTTATTTAGCTCTTCAAAAATTGAATTAACAATTGCCAGAATTATACTGAAGAATAAGGCCCACCAAAACCCGTCTACACTAAAGCCTGGCACAAAATAATCAACCATTAAAATAATTATAGCGTTGATTACCAATAAGAACAGTCCTAATGTGAGGAAGGTTATCGGAATTGTAAACAAAATCAGGATGGGTTTTACCGCTGCATTTAATAATGCTAATACCGCTGCAACTATTACAGCAGTGAAATAGCTTTCTACATAGACCCCATCAAGAAGATAAGAAGCTACAATAACCGAAATACCCGTCAATAGAAGTTTAACTATAAAATTCATTTTTCATCTTTTAAATTAATCACTTATACCATTCTGCATACATGGGGTAATTTTTGGCCGTTCTGGCGATCACCTCATGCATTTTATCGCTTGTGTCTTTTACTTTTACCGCAGGAACCCCAGCGTAAATAGAATTCTCTTCTACTATAGTTCCCGGTAAAATAATAGCCCCAGCTGCTATAACAGAGCCCTTTCTTATAACAGCATCATCCATAATGATTGCACCCATTCCTATTAAGACATTATCTTCAACGGTGCAGCCATGAACAATGGCGCCATGAGCTATAGACACATTTTTACCAATTACAGTCTTAGCCTTCTGATAGGTACAATGGATGATTGCTCCATCCTGAATATTGGTATTCTCACCAATTCTTATCGAATGAACATCTCCTCTTACTACAGCATTAAACCATACAGTACAATTAGCCCCTAGTGATACCTCACCTACTATGGTTGCATTCTCTGCAAGAAAACAACTATCATGAATTTGAGGGGTATACCCTCTAACACTTTTAATCAATGCCATTTTTTAAATATAGAATTTAACTTTTTCCTTTATAACTTTGTTGTCACTTGAAACTAACTAAATCAATTAAAATCAACTAATTAAAAACCTATGAAGAATCTTAAATTCTTAACATTATTTTTGTCTATCGCTTTTTTCTGGGCTTGTAACCCTAAATCTGAGGGTACTGATGCAGAAGTATCAGACGCCAAAGAAGTAGAAGACGTAGCATCAGCAAAAGAATTTAGCATAAATACAGCATCAAGTACCGTTTCATGGATAGGCAGCAAACCTACTGGAAAGCATAATGGCACAATACCGGTTACTGAAGGTACAATATCAGTAGAAGGTGATCAAATTGTAGGTGGCAGCATCATCATGAATGTAAATGATATCCAAAATGCAGATTTAGCTGAAAAAGCTGAGATGCAAAAAAAGCTCGTTGATCACTTGAAATCTGATGACTTCTTTGATGCAGAAAATCACCCTAATGCAGAATTTGTTATAACTTCTGTGAGTCCATATAACCCAGATGAAGCTGCTAAAGCAAAAGAAGAGTTTGATTCAGAGTATAAGCCAGCATCTGCTGATGAACACATTGTTGCTGCTCCGACTCATAAGGTAACAGGTAATCTTACCATGAGAGGTAAGACGCTTAGCATTTCTTTCCCTGCGAATGTGCAATTGGATGAGAACAAAGTAACTGCTAAAGCAAAATTCAATATTGACAGAACACTTTGGGGACTGAAATACAACGATGAAGCTGGTGTAGTAGATAAGGCCAAAGACAAATTCATTTACAACACTGTAAATGTTGGTTTCAACATTGTGGCCGAGCAGCCTACTATGTAATCAGAATTAGAGGATTAAATTAAAGGAATTGGATTACCAATTCCTTTTTTTGTGCCATAGAACTATGATGAAATCATACCATTTTGATGTAGCCATTTCTGACGAATTCATTGAAAAATGTCTTGTTTGGGCTAATAGATTCGAATACTTTGCCTATTTCTGCCCAAATGGGCATACCTACCCTTACCAACCATATCAACATGTCTTAATGGTTAGCAATGAGGTGTTAGATCTTGATTCCAATAATCTCTTTAGATCGTTAGGTAATACTTTAGAAAAGGATGGATGTACTTTTGGCCATTTCGGGTATGATTTGAAAAACCAGCTGGAAAAACTCGAAAGTAACAATCCTGATTTTATCCGATTTTCTGATGGAAGTTTTAGCAAAGCACTTCATTGTATTCATTTCGATCATGGAATAACCATCGAATCGAATGATCCTGAATCAGTATTTGAAGAAATTAATAAATCTATAACTATAGAATCTGAATCAGATGAGGATATAGTTTTCAAACCATCCATTTCAAAGGAACAGTACTTAAACACTTTAGAAAAGCTAAAACAACATATTATTGAAGGTGATATATATGAAATTAATTACTGCCAGGAATTCAGAGCAAAAAATGCTCAAATAGATCCGATCAACACTTTCAGGTCATTGATCAAAAAATCACCAACACCTTTTGCTACGCTTTATAAAAACAACCATCACTTCTTAATTTGTGCTAGCCCTGAAAGGTTCATTAAGAAGGAAGACTCGAAGCTTATATCGCAGCCAATTAAAGGAACAGCCAAAAGAGGGAAATCAGAATATGAGGACGAAATCATAAAACAAGAGCTACGAACCAACGAAAAGGAACTTGCTGAAAATATGATGATTGTTGATCTTGTTCGCAATGATTTGGCTAAAAGCTGTCTACCCGGCTCTGTAAAGGTTGAACAAATGTTTGGCATCTATACCTTCAACCAATGGCATCAAATGATCTCAACGGTAACAGGACAGCTGAAAAGTGAAACGAATTCAATCGAAGCCATCCGCAATGCCTTCCCCATGGGCAGCATGACAGGTGCTCCAAAAATTAAGGTGATGGAATTGATTGAAAAATACGAAGTATCCAAACGAGGTATCTATTCAGGGTCGGTGGGTTATTTTTTACCAAATGGTGATTTTGATTTCAATGTGGTTATCAGAAGCCTA
>NZ_SMLV01000255.1 GCF_009711525.1 Fulvivirga lutimaris | reverse complement strand
ATCAAAAGAGAAAGAAATATTATTTTATTTTCCTACTTCATTTATTAGATTTTAACACTCGTCATCTTGTTTGTTTACTCATAAGAATTGGCAAAAGTGCCATACTGTGGCTGGCGGTATGAAACTTTTATTATTTCTTTGCTACAACAAAATAACTAGATGCACCCTTATATATCTTTTCAGTGTCCATAGTTTGAAAATTTCCATTTGCTATTAAATCATCTAACTCAGAACTTTTAAGTCTTCTTATAGGTATGGGAATTACTCCAATTTTACACAATACCCGAACAAGCTGAATCTGAATATTAACCATAAATGACATTTTATCCCGAAGGCAAGGCGTTACCGAAATAAATAAGCCCTCAGGTTTTAACAATTCATATATCCTTTGCAAAACTACCTGGGGACCAGCCACTGTGTGCAACATATTGAAAGCCAAAATCACATCAAACGATTCCTTTTTGTACCTTTTATCAAAAATATCCGTTTGTGCGAAATGGATATTTTCAACTTTTTTATTGACGGCTTTTTCTTTGGCTATTTCAATCATTTTTGATGAAATATCAATAGCATGAATCTCTTTTACCTGGTTAGCAATTTCACGGGATGTAGTACCTGTTCCACATCCATAATCCATGACAATATTACTGCTGTTGAGATACTTTTTAGTGAGCTCCCGAGACTTACTATGAATATATTCAAATCGTTCCTCTGTCTTGTCATAGTTTTCTGAAGCTTTATCCCAGAACACTACCGATTTACTCATTTTTTTCATCGTTCTTAATTATACTTTCTAGTTTAAAAATTTTTAAAAGTGGAGATTTTTTCGTTTTTATTTCAATCATTAATCCGGCAAAACTTCACATACAAAACCCTTGCTTTGTATTAGCTGAATGACATCTTTCTCTAACAGTTTAGTGGAAACAACGCGAAGTACATTGTCCAAATCTTCGGTATCTACCGACCACTCTGAAATGCATGGGTGCGAGTTAAGAAAGGGTGCCATACTTTCAATTAAAGGAGGGGAACTAAGGTTTGTTTTAAACACCAATACGACCATATTCCGTTACTTTTTCTTTTTGAATTGGTCATTTAAAGGATCATATTTAAATACTTCATCCAGAGTAACATCAAATACATTGGCAATTCTAAAGGCTAGTTGGAGCGTAGGAGAATATTTTCCGCTTTCGATGGCTGCCACCGTCTGTCGAGTAACCCCCAGTTCATCTCCCAACTGCTGTTGAGTCATTTCACCTTTTAAAAAACGCAACATTCTTATCTTATTTTGAATATGGTCTTTGCTCATGTTAAATTCCTTTATTGTAGAAATAGATTTTCCAAACATCGCTCATCACTGCCGACACAAATCCAAAGCTCAATAGCGTTATGAACATATACTGTACTCCGTACCCCATGGAGATTGGAACCATGGAGGCAAAAAAACCAATTATGGAAACCCAATTACTGTAACGTTCTGATTTCATTTCTACTAGTTTATCTCGCTCGTCCATAAAATCCAGACGCTCTTTGTCTTCATGTTCATTTTTTAGGGCTCTGAAAATGGCGAATAAAATGAACAACACGATTTTCGCAACAACCATTACACCAGTCAGCTTTAAGATGAAGCTGCCCCAAAATTGAATTTCTGCTAGCTGCGGAAAGTATAAGTCTCCATGAATACCAAAGATGTAAAACATGTACCCTCCCATTAAGAGCACAGTAGTTACCAGATTAAAAACTGCTTTTTGTATTGCTATTGCCATTGTAGATGCTTTTTTAGGTTGACTAAATTAACTTGATGTTTGATATACATTACATAATGTTAAATATAATTAACTTAATGTCAAAAGTTACTAACATGTAAATTTTGTGACGTTAACGATAGAAGTATTAAGACGTTAATTACAAGACAGTGAAGGATGTGTGGAAAATAAAGGTGTAATGGCTCAAAGCCCTGTGATTATTAACCCTTTCCTCTCTCTATTTATCTCCTGTAAGATACTATGCAACCCCAGTTTAATAGTGACAGATAAAAGGCAATAGTGCTTTTAAATGAAAAGATGAATCACAATTCACATTATTTGAATAGCGATTTTGGATGAATTAATTATTCAATAACCAAATCAAAATGGGTATAGCTAGCTGGTTTTAAAAATTCATCATATCAATAGGATTAGTAAGATTCAGTAGCCAATGACCGCTGGATTTTTTATATGATTTTGTTACAAAAGAAATAAACCTGCTAGTGCATTTTTTCAGCTGTTGACATTAATTTTGAAAAAACATTGAACTTAACATTAAGCAAATGGATGAGTCGATTTTAGCACTTCTAAATAAGGCTGGGAAATTTTCTGAAGAAGATTCTCTACTTCTAAAGCAAGAATTAAATTTTAGAGAATTAAAAAAAGGCGATTTCTTACTAGAAAAAGGCAATGTTTGTTCATCATTGTGCTTTGTTATTTCAGGTAGCTTTTATCAATATAATATCGATTCTGAACTCAACAGAAATATCATAGACATAAATATCGAAAATGATTGGGTGAGTCAATGTGCAAAAATCCAACTTTCTGGAGCATCTCGCTTTTTGGGAGAGATATCAGTGAACGATTTAGAGCTGGATATGCGAGGTGCTTCAACTGCTGATCTTTTTGGAAAAATACATTTGTTGACAACAGAACTATCGGGGGTCAGTGAAATTCGAGACTATGATTTGGAAGTTGAACGACTAGATATAAAGCTTTCTGGGGTAGGTGAAGCATTTGTTTCGGTCAATGAATCGATCGATATTGAAGGCTCAGGGAAAAGCGTATTACACTATAAAGGCAATGCTTTCATTACTTATAAAAGACTTTCTGGTGACGCTAGTATCAAGAACAGAAATTGAATTAGGTTTAAATCAAAGTGATGTGAGTACGTAATTAGGACTTAACATTTGAGTTAGTCCAATGGACTTGTATTTAATGCCTACAATCTGCGAAGGATTATCAATATGATTGGACTAGCAAGCCTCAGGGAAGTATTTACCCATGTTTTGGATGCTATTTGGTAAGTGTTTACCTATATCTACCCCTTAAAGTCAAATCGCGCCCAACTTTAAGTTTAATATCTCACAAAATGTTCTACTAAAACCTTACTTTTAACCTCAAACTACTCGAAAACCTAGATTTTGAGACAAACGGTTGTTGTGTATATTTAAAACATAATTGAGTGGATTTAAAAGAAAAACTAAGGGCACTGATCAGTCAATTTCCGATACTGGAGAAGGAAGAAGTTGAAATCATTGTTGATAAAACCATTGTAGGTGAATTTAAAAGAGGAACAATATTACTGAAACAGGGGCAAGTTCCTTCAAAGTGTTATATGGTTGTTGAAGGTTGCGTTAGAGAATATTTAATGAAAAATGGAGAAGATATCTCAACAGCCTTCTTTACAGAAGGCGATACATTTACGCCTCATTCCAAAGAAAGTAAACCCTCTCAACATTATTGGGAATGTATAGAGGATTGTGTTTTGACCATCAGTAACAAGAATTATGAGGAGGAAATCCGTGCAGTAATTCCAAGACTTGATTCAGTTTTTCAAGAGATAGCCATAGAGAAAATGAACAAATCAAAAGAGGAATGGAGTCAATTTATTTCTTCTTCACCTGAAGAAAGGTACCTTAACTTACTCGTTGCAAAACCCCATCTTTTAGAGAGAGTACCACACCACCAGATAGCCAGTTATCTTGGCATTAAACCACAATCATTAAGTAGAATTCGTAAAAGAATCTTTGATCAGAAAAAGTAGTTTCCAAATTACACTTCGTTGTTCTTCAAAAGCCGCGTGGATATAACCTGATATATCCCTTTTATTGATTCGAAAATCTAATCGCGTGGCGTAAAATAAACAATGCACATTAACTTAAGTGAATGTGTAAAGCTTACATATAACCTAATTTTGCTGTCTAAATACCTGAATTAAGACAAGGAATTATGAGAAACGTTAATATCTACCGACACAAGATATCAATGTTGTTGGTTTACATTATTATTTTGGGGATTGCGTCTTTAACATTTTCAAGCTGTTCAACACACCGTGCGATTCGATTAAGAAATGAAAGTGTTGATGAATGGATGACTTATCAATGGGGAGAAATAAAAAAAAGTCCAGATAATGGGGGTGAAAATTGGATCATCTATTCCCGAAAAATAAAAGGGACTAATTTTTTAGAATATAAGATTATAGGAGATATAGAGGCATCACCAAAAGCATGCATTGCAGCTTTCAGGCAAGATATTCTAAATCAAGCTGCTGATTTGGAAAATAGGAAATACCCAACCTATGAAATCGTCAGTGAGTCTAAAGACAGTCTCTTAACGTACGTTATTCACAATGAACCATTCCCATTGAAAGACACTGAAATGAGTGTCATGTACATTTTCTTCAATGATGAAGATGAAAGCACAAGTGTAATATGGCATGAAGCATGGGATGAAAGTCAGGTTCAAATTTCTAAGAAGCTAAATCGTGTAGAAACTTTCAGAGGTTCATGGATTTTCGCTACCACTTCTGATAACTCTTGGCAAGGAGCTAATAGTGTCCAATTCGATCCAAAAGGAATGCCAATGTGGCTGGTTAAACCAATGGTGATGAAGTTCTTAAAAAACGGATTGGAAGATATTAAAGGAGCGACCTCAAAATAAAACCATTAAATATTTTACATATGTTAAAAAATAAAATCAGCCCTCAAACCCTGCTCTCAACCTTATGGGTATTTGTACTGCTCAATATAATTTTCCGGGACCTACATCAATTCGTCAAATCGGGATTTATTGAAGAGATAATGACGGGATTTGTCAATGGTATTAAAATAACAGACGAATTAATGTTATTGGGTGGGTTTTTAGCAGAAATACCCATTTTGATGGTGCTTCTCACTAGAATATTAGATGATAAAGCAAATAAATGGGCTAACATAATCGCTGGTATAATCACATTGGCAGTATTTGCAACAGGTATACCTTCGTTAGATATCGATGATGCGTTTCATATAGCTATTGAGACTGCAGCCATTTTATGGATATTCCGAATTGCATGGAAATTGCCAACTCATGATAATATTAATAATACTGAATCTCATGCCTAATTTAAAAAAGATGAAAGCAGTAGTATGCACAAAATATGGGCCACCAGAAGTTCTACAAATTCAAGAAGTAGAAAAGCCAATCCCAAAAGACAACGAAGTACTTGTTAAAATCTATGCTACTACTGTAAGTGCTGCTGATTATAGAGTGCGAGGCTTCAATTTTCCAGCATCAATCAGGCTCCCAGTGCGTTTATTGGTGGGGTTTAAGAGGCCTAGAAAATCTGTTTTGGGGATGGAGCTTTCTGGTAAGATTGAATCTATTGGTAAAAATGTTAGTTCGTTTAAAAAAGGAGATCAAGTGTTCGCGGCTAGTCTGCAAACTTTTGGGGCTTACGCAGAATACATTTGTTTGTCTGAAGATGGCCCAATTGCTTTGAAGCCAACTAATATAACTTATGAAGAAGCTGCAGCCATACCTATTGGAGCTCGTACTGCATATCATCATCTTAAAACTATAGCAAATGTACAACCAGAACAAAAAGTGCTTATCTATGGAGCTTCTGGAAGTGTTGGGACATACGCTGTACAACTAGCCAAATATTTTGGTGCTGAAGTAACCGCTGTATGTAGCACGGCAAATATAGAAATGGTTAAAGCCTTGGGAGCCGATAACGTGATTGATTATACAAGGCCTAATTATACTGAGTAATTTGAATCTTATGATATCATATTCGTAACCATAGATAAATGCCCTTTTAGTACGTGCGAAAAAGTCCTCAACAAAAAAGGAACTTACTTAAATGTGGGTAGACCCTTAAAAAGTCTGGCCATGCTTTGGACTTCCTTAAGCAGCAGCAAAAAAATTGCAGTCGGGGAAAATTCACCGGAAACGGCCAAAGCACTGCATATCTTGAAAAGTATTGTAGAATAGGGACAACTTAAAGCGGTTATTGATAGAAGTTACCCTTTGGATCAGATCGTGGAAGCACATCAATATGCTGACCAAGGACATAAAAAGGGTAATTTGGTAATTACTGTAAATTAATAAAAATTGTGGTAGCACTGTATATAGCTAATAGGGCGTGTCTTGGTTAATGAAAGTTTAGGGCTATTTACCAAAACCCCAAACTTTTAATTTAGCTTTTACAATAAATAAGATAAAACAACAACTTGGATGTTTAAAAATTATATAAAGATTGCTTTCCGAAGTCTTTTAAGACAACCTGGTTACACTTCACTCAATATTATTGGACTTACAGTTGGTATTGCCTCTAGTTTAATAATTCTATTGTATATTTTTCATGAAACGAGTTTCGATAACCAGCATTCAAATGGAGATCGGATCTATCGTCTTTCCACGGAGATTACTGCGCCAGATGGTTCATTTAAGTGGGCACACATGACGAGTCGGGCTGCATTTACAGTTAAAAATGAATATCCAGAGATAGAACAGGCAGCTCGAATGCAAGGTCTAAGTCGTCAAAGTAGTATGCGGTTTGAGTTCAATCAAGATGATTACTATCAAGAAAATGTCTATGCCGCTGACTCCACCTTGTTCGAATTATTTGATTACGAATTTGTAGCTGGAAATCCCAAAACTGCATTGCAATCTCCAAATTCGATAATCATCAATCAGTCGATGGCGACTAAAATATTCAAAAATGAAAATCCAATTGGCCAAACAATTATAAGCGGTGGAGATAGGGAAATGTCTTTGCAAGTAACAGGCGTATATAAAGACATGTCTAACGCTTCTCACCTTCTAGCTGAGGCATTGATATCCTGGAAAACTATCTTCCCAGACGGAGATAGTGGCTGGGGACAGTGGGGTGTCTTTTCCTATGTAATGGTTAATGAAGGTGTCACGCAAGAAACCTTGCAAGCAAAGCTTGATTTGATAGTTGCTAAATACATAGATCCAATCTTTGATCCGCTTAAGATCGAGACTAAAATAATACCAGTTCCGCTAAAAAGTATCCATTTGACTTCAGATTTCGAAAATGAACCTGTTCCTGCAGGCGACATTCAGTATGTTCGTATTTTTACCGCAATAGCAATTTTTCTCATCATTATTGCCAGTATCAACTATATGAACTTAGCCACGGCACGATCAACAAAGCGGTCCATGGAAGTTGGCTTAAGAAAAGCAATGGGTGCCCAAAGAAGTGGTTTAATAAGTCAATTTTTGACTGAATCAGTTCTAATTACACTCATATCCCTAATCTTAAGTGTTCTTGTCATAATTACTGTTGTTCCTGCCATTAACGGCATTGTGGGTACTCAATTGGCTATCGAGGGATTATTTGACACTAATGTGATTTTGGCAGTCATCGGTATCGTATTTATCACTGGATTTATTGGCGGTTGTTATCCAGCTTTCTTTTTGTCATCTTTTCAGCCGGCAACTGTACTTAAAGGAAGTGGGGGCAAATCTAGCGGCAAACTATTAAGAAAGGCTTTGGTAACGCTACAGTTTTCTATTTCAATGTTCATGCTGATCGGCACTTTGGTTATTTATGCTCAAATGCAATTTGTCAGAAACAAAGATTTAGGTTTTGACAAAGAGCAAATGATGCAAATCGACTTTAGAAGTAGCGCAGATATGGAGAAATGGAATATCCTTAAAAATGAATTGGTTCAAAATGTCAATATAGGTGGGACAGGGTCTTCGAGTTCAACTCCTGGAAATGGTTATTCTAAAAGCGTACATCTAATCGAAACTGAAGAAGGGCCAATGGACAACCGGGGAATAGACTTTTATTGGGTTGATTATGATTTCTTTTCTACACTAGGTGTTGATGTGGTTGAAGGAAGGAATTTCTCATTGGATTATCCTTCAGATTCTTCACAAGCCGTAATGGTAAATGAGGCCATGGTGCGAAGAATGAATTGGACAAACCCAATTGGTAAAAAAATTAGTTTGTTTGGAAATGATTCTATACCCTCTGCTCTTGTGGTTGGCGTGGTGAAAGATTTCCATCAACAATCACTTTATAACCCATTAACTGCCCTGGTGTTTATCCCAAGTCTTATTAATAGCTCTGCCATTATTAAAATCACTGGAGATATCACATCTACAATTGACCTTATTGAAGAAGCATGGGAAGGAATATATCCTAACACTGCATTTGAATATGTATTTATTGATGAGCAATTCATGGAGAGTTATGAGGCTGACCAAATCCGTGGTCAATTATTCCTAGGCTTTTCTGGCATGACCATCTTGATTGCTTGTTTAGGATTGTTGGGATTGGCTTCATACACTACAGAGCAACGATCTAAGGAAATTAGCATCAGAAAAGTGCTTGGTGCTAATACACAAGAGCTAATTAATCTGCTCATTAGAGATTTTGTGATCCTTATCGTCATTGCTGCCATACCTGCATCCATATTGGGCTATTTCTTTGAAATAAGTTGGCTAGAAAATTTCCAATTCCATATAACTCCTGGAGTTGCAATATATGCAACCGTACTATCAGGTACTATTATATTAACGGTGCTTACTACTGGTTATCATACTCTTAAAGTCGCTACTGCTAACCCTGCACGGAAGCTGCAGGGTGAATAAGGAATCGAACAAATAAGAATATATAAATTTTGTAATATTAACGATAGAAGTATTAAGAAGTTAATTATAAGACAGTTATGGATGTGTGGAAAATAAAGGTGTAATGGCT
>NZ_SMLV01000164.1 GCF_009711525.1 Fulvivirga lutimaris | reverse complement strand
GTAATACAATACTGCCAAGTTAAATCTTGCATTCAAATAATCAGGATCAACCTCTAAACTACTCATATAGGCTTCTTTTGCCTTATCAGGATTTCCAGTTTCATCATACATAACACCAAGCGTATATCTCAAATTAGCATTATCAGGTTCTGCAGCAATAGCCGTCTCAAGTTCCTTTTGAGCCTCTTCTTGACGGCCTAACTTAACAAGAGCACTGATTTCAGATTTCGCAAAATCTCTATCACCAGGAAAAACAGTTTTTGCTTTTCTAATTACTTCCAGAGCTTTTTCACTGTCCTCATTAACAACTCCCTCAATATAGATTACAGAGTAGAAAGTATCTCTTCCTTTGTAATCTAGATCATTAATTAAGTGGTAGTAGTTTTTTAAAGCCTTATCATACTCTTTACCAGCTTGTGCTACAGACCCAGCGTAAATATATCCTGTAGTATCTTGTGGCTTTACAACAGTAGTTTTTTCAAAATACTTATATGCCTCAGAGTTCTCATCATTCTGGTAGTTTTCAACTCCCTTATTGAGATAATAAGACCATAAGGTTTCAATCTGTTGTTCCTTTGTAACCGGTAGTCCAATGGCATCAGTTGTATAAAACCCTGAATTTCCTTTTTCAAGATCGTCAGCTTTGGCAAAAGATTCCATAGCTTTTCTTAATGGATCATCAACTAAAGATTGATATTCCGGATTTGAAGTAGTATCGAGTGAGGCCAGTAGTAAACCTCTGTAGTACCATGTTTTACCATCATCTTTGGTTTTCTCATGCTCAATGGCCTCATCCAAAATATTCTTGGCCTCACCCAAATTTCCTTCGCTTCTGGCCTTTTCTGCTTGATTAATCTTAGGCTTTTTCTGTCCGTAAGAGTACCCTGCCACTAAGACAACAAGCATCAGTACAATTATTCTTTTCATAGTTTATTAGTTATTTAAGGTTGTGCAATTTATTCTTTTTCCGTTGAATTTTCATTGTTTTCAGAATCATCAGTTCCTTCTTCTTTGTCTAATTCATCTTCTCCTTCAATTCTTTCTATTTTCTCCACTGATGATATCTCATCATTCTCATTTAACCTGATCAACTTAACGCCTTGAGTTGCTCTACCCATAACACGCAGATCCTCAACAGCCATTCTTATAGTGATACCAGATTTATTAATAATCATCAAATCATCCGTGTCAATAACTTCCTTAATTGCAACAAGCTTGCCAGTTTTCTCGGTCACGTTGATGGTCTTAACACCTTTACCACCTCTTTTGGTTATTCTGTAATCATCAATATCGGATCTCTTGCCATAGCCTCTTTCTGATACTACAAGTAAATTAGAGTCCTCTCTATTAATGCACACCATGCCAACAACCTTATCTTCAGCACCTTCTAAAGCGACTCCACGCACACCTGAAGCTGTTCTCCCCATTGGTCGAACATCAGACTCATTGAAGTGAATAGCTTTTCCGCTCGTTTTGGCAATAACTATATGGTTACTACCATTGGTCAAACTAACGTTCAACAACCTATCTCCGTCTTTAACTGTAATGGCATTAATACCATTTTGTCTAGGCCTTGAGTATGCCTCCAATGAAGTCTTCTTAATGGTACCATTCTCAGTACACATCATAACAAAATTGTTATTTATATAGTCTTCATCTGTCAGGTTTTCAACATTTATAATAGCCCTTACAACATCTCCTGGCTCTATATTAATAAGGTTCTGAATTGCTCTTCCTTTAGAAGTCTTCGAGCCCTCAGGAATCTGATAAACTTTCTTCCAGAACACCTTACCAAACTCAGTAAAGATCAATAGATAGTTATGTGCTTTGGCGATAAATAAATGTTCTGTAAAATCATCATCTTTAGTTGATACACCTCTTGATCCTACTCCGCCTCGACTCTGAGTGCGATACTCTGTCAACGGTGATCTTTTGATATAACCCTGATGAGAAACTGTCAATACCATCTCATCATTAGGAATCATGTCTTCATAAGTGATATCGTCAGCACTATGAACTACTTCTGTTCTTCTTTCATCACCATATCGCTCTTTCACTTCAAGAACTTCATCCTTGATAATACCCATTCTGATACTCTCATCTGCAAGTATTTCTTTCAATCGGATGATTAATGCCATTACTTCTTCGTATTCCTTTTGAATTTTATCACGTTCAAGACCAGTAAGTCTTTGCAAACGCATTTCCAGAATAGCTTTAGCTTGAATTTCCGACAATTCAAACTTCTTGATCAACCCTTCTTTTGCAGTATCAGGGTCTTTAGCTTTTCTAATTAAATTAATTACTTCATCAAGGTTGTCAAGAGCAATAATATAACCTTCAAGAATATGAGCTCTTTTTTCAGCCTCATTAAGTTCGTACTGAGTTCTTCTAATAACCACATCATGACGGTGATCAACAAAATGTTTGATCATGTCTTTAAGATTCAAGGTCATAGGACGACCTTTCACCAAGGCTATATTATTAACTCCAAATGAAGATTGGAGTTGAGTATATTTATATAGGTGATTAAGAACAATGCTTGGCATTGCATCTTTTTTTATGTCATAGACTATCCTTAATCCATCTCTATCAGATTCATCACGAATATCAGATATACCTTCAATTTTTTTATCGTTTACCAAAGCAGCAGTCTTTTCGATCATGCTTGCTTTATTTACCATAAATGGTATTTCGGTTACTATAATCTGCTCTTTGCCAGTCTTTGTTGTTTCAATCTCAGCCTTAGCACGCATTAAAACTCTTCCTCTACCAGTCTCAAAGGCTTCTTTAACACCTTGGAAACCATAAATGATACCACCTGTAGGAAAATCAGGGGCAGTGATAAACTGCATAAGGCCGGCAATGTCAATATCATTATTATCAATATAGGCCACAATACCATCTACAACCTCAGACAAGTTGTGAGGTGGCATGTTAGTAGCCATACCTACTGCAATACCAGAAGCTCCATTCACCAATAGGTTTGGAAGCTTAGCAGGAAGTACCGTTGGCTCTTTTAAGGAGTCATCAAAGTTTGACTGAAAGTCAACAGTGTCTTTGTTGATATCACCCAACATCTCATCAGCGATTCTTTTCAGCCTTGCTTCGGTATAACGCATGGCTGCTGGCGAGTCACCGTCTATAGAACCAAAGTTCCCCTGGCCATCAACTAGCATATACCTTAATGACCAAGGCTGTGCCATCCTAACCATTGAGTCATATACTGCTGTATCACCATGAGGGTGATACTTACCCAATACCTCTCCGACTATTCTTGCCGACTTCTTATAAGCCTTGTTATAACTTACTCCAAGATCCAACATTCCATATAGAATCCTTCTATGCACAGGCTTCAATCCATCCCGCACATCGGGCAGCGCCCTTGAGACAATTACCGACATAGAATAATCTATGTAGGCAACTCTCATTTCATCTTCAATATTAATTGGAATGATATTCTCGTTTGCTCCTTCCGCCATTGTTTCTAAATATACTTGTCAATTAAAAATACAGGCGAATTTACGCAAATTTTGTCAAGAGACACACTCTTAAATCTACAATCTTGAGGGGTTTATTTATTGATTATTAACTATCTGTAAATC
>NZ_SMLV01000228.1 GCF_009711525.1 Fulvivirga lutimaris | reverse complement strand
ACTTTCTTTAATGAAAATTGGGTTTCCAGGTAGCCTGATCTCAAGTTCGCAATGGCAATTGCCTACTGCTCCGTTGTCTTTTCTTAAATAAACAAAGGCAGCTGTTATCCACTCATAGCGTTCGCCTATTTTAGTTATTTCATTATTTACTCTGGTCGCTAAATCCTCATTGCGCGCTGTTTCTACAAATTCTATTATCGTTTTCATGGCCTTTCTTTTTCTTCAAAAGTGCGGTCAAACAGTAACAAGCTTCATGACCAACAACACTTAAAATTCTGATAGATATCAGGTGAAAATTTAGGCATTATTTAGATTCAACGACTTCACCATCCATAGAGACTTTATTCTTCACATAGGTCTCCAACCACTGATCCTGCTCCCATAATAGGTGCATAATGCTTTCCTTAGCTCTGTAACCGTGACTTTCTTTTGGCAGCATTACTAGCCTAGCTGTTGCACCTAAACCTTTAAGTGCATTAAAGTAACGCTCACTTTGCATGGGGTAAGTTCCAGAGTTGTTATCAGCTTCACCATGAACCAGTAATAACGGATGCTTCATTTTATCGGCATGCATAAATGGAGACATGGTATAGTACGTTTCTGGAGAGTCCCAGTAGGAGCGCTCCTCGCTCTGGAAACCAAATGGAGTAAGCGTTCTGTTATAAGCACCACTTCTTGCTATTCCTGCTGCAAAAAGATCTGAGTGAGTCAATAGGTTGGCTACCATAAAGGCACCATAAGAATGTCCGCCTACACCAACTCTATTTCTGTCAATGTAGCCCATTTCATCAATGGCATCAATGGCAGCTTTAGCATTAGCTACCAATTGCTCTCTGAAGGTGTCGTTAGGCTGTTCATCACCTTCACCAACTATCGGGAAGGCCGCATCGTCAAGTACTGCGTAACCCCGGGTTACCCAATAAATTGGTGATCCATAATATGGGTATATGAATTCATTAGGATTCGATGTGGTCTGTCCGGCACTTTGCTTGTCCTTATACTCACGCGGATAAGCCCACAATACCATCGGCAGCTTTTCTTTCTTCTTGAAATCGTAATCTGCAGGTAGATATAGCGTTCCATTAAGGTCTAAACCATCGTCTCTTTTGTAATTCACCACTTCCTTATGCACTCCTTGCAATGCTTTAAAAGGATTTTCAAAGAAGGTCATTGGTGTAAGTGCCTCTTTTTTGTAGATGTTGCGCTTGTAGTAATTTGGATATTCAGACTGAGATTCAATTCTAACAAGAATATCTCCTGAAGCCATATCCAGCGCTGAATATAGATTTTCTAGTTTATCAGTATATGTAGACTGGTAAACCCTGTCTTTTTTCTGAGTTTTCAAATCAAGCTTATCAACAAAAGGGAACTGGCCTTTATCAGAGTAACCATCACCCAATAAGAAGGCGTTGCCATCTACCAGACTCAATATCTCACGGTTATACTTGTTCTTTTTAGTTACAAAATTTCCAGGGTCACTGTAGTTATCCTGATAGTTTCTGTCGGTGATTACAATAGGCTTTTTGTTGCTATTACTCGGATTGAAAAGATAGACCTTAGTATTTCTGGTATTCCACCAGTAGTCATAAGCAATGGCATTATTTTCATCGGCCCATTCTATACCTGCAAAACGGCCAATGGTTTTTATAATAGATTTAGGCGTACCAGTAAATGGCGCTTTCAGCTGAAACACCTCATCTCTATATTCTACCTCTTTGTCAGGGTCACCACCATCAAGTGCTTCTGTCCAAACTAATGTTGAGGCTTGATCATTTCTCCATCGCATAGACCTGCGGCCTTCATGAGTAGCCATAAAACCCTGCGGCATCACTTCAATTAGAGGAATGTCCAAAACCTTTTGAACCAGACTACCATCCTTTTTGTAAACATTAGCTTCCTCTGGAAACCTGCGGTAGGTTACAAGGTATGAAAAAGGCTTTTTGATTTTGCTAACCATCACATACTCACCATCCGGTGAAAAGGAAATGTCAGTGTACATAGAAGTAGTCAAGAAATCTGATATTTCACCTTTTAGATTCACCTTTTTGATAGTTGATAAAGCAAGCTGTTCAAAGTTTTGCTCATCATTAGGGTTCTTAAGTAAATCCTGATAAGTTCTGTTTTGCGCTTTAGCACCACTACTTACCGATACCGTTGGCCCTGCAGGTACAGCTTCAGAAGCAATAATCAAAGGTTTTCTATCAGTGGGTAAAAACTTAACCAGTAAGCTTTTGCTATCTCCAAACCAGGTTACAGCGTCACCCATATTAGCATTGATTTCTGCTTCAGTAATTTTCTGGGCCTTGCCGTTGGCTACATCTAAAACCCAGGCTTCTACACCATCTGCAGAAGTATGTGTAAAGCTCATCATGGTTTCGTCTGGCGACCATTGGAAGTTAGCCAGACGCGGGTTTTCTGGCAGACCTGTAACCTGCTTGTTCATTTTATCATAGGCCTTTTTGGTCTCAATGTTATTGTAATAAGTGGTTCTGCTTCCGATATTGGTTTTAGGGTTGATTCTCAAACCTCCCAAACGCATCTCAGTTTCAGAAAGCTCAGCTATGGTTTTGAATGCATCTCTGTAAATCAGTACTATATTTTCAGCTTTACTATCGATGCGCACCCATGGCGCCAGTGGTACATCTACCAGCTCCTTTATTTCGGCTGGTGGCTCCTGATAGGTAAGTGCACCTTGCGCAAATACCGAAATGCTTGTGCAAATGAAAAAACAATATGCAAGTAATCTTTTCATGGTTTTAATGGTTAATGAAGGTATAAGCTACAAAGTAGTTATTGCAATGAAAAATGTATTTATGTAGATGGTCAAAAGTAAATGGCTAACCATCGAGTTTTGTAATTTTTAGCTATCACCCACCTTTTCTATTGATCGGGTAACTTTGATTTGATAGCCTGATAAAATGCCCATTGTTTTTGCGGCTCCAAGAATGAATAAGTTTTCACATACCACCCAGATTTGGCCTGTTTGAGGCTTAAGTTCTTTTAAAGTATTCTGCCAAATTTTTCTAGCTTCAGTATCAAATCCTGACATGTCCATGCAGTTGAATATCAGGTCTACTTTGTTATTGCTTTCAAAGTCAGATAATTGAGTTTTCCAGTTAGAAATGGCTTCCTCAGCAATTTTTAGGTCAAGGTATTCGGGGAAGTCAAATTTAAGAAAGGGTTTATCATTTAATTTAATTTGACTGATATTGATGGAATTGGCCATTAGTATACCCTTAAGTGATTATTAAATATAATTAACCATATTAATAATACACAGAATAATACTTTAAAAGTTATGTTTTATTTAAACCAAAGCGATATGGCCAGCCCAGTAACAGTGACCACTAAAACTCGCTTTATCCACTTATCACCAACTTTTACTGACCATCTACTGGTTAACCAACCACCAATGGCATTTCCAAAAGCCAGTGTGAGGCCGTAAGCCCAATTGATGGCATCTTCATAAATGAAAACAGCCACTGCGGATAAGGTATAGATTAGCGCAACAAATACCTTGGCGCTGTTTGTTTTTACCAGGCTGAATCCATTAATGCTGGTGAGAGCCGCAATCATTAAAAAACCGACACCAGCCTGAATAAATCCCCCATAAATCCCAATAAAGAAAAATGTAAATATGCCTATTAGCGTTGATTTCGTATCGGTCTTTTCTTTTGCTGCAGTAGCGGTTTTAATGGGCTTAAAAACAGTAAGCAGTACAACTGCTATCATTATTATCGCAATGATTCTGTTAAAGAGCTCATCATCAAGGTCAACGGAAATTTTGGCACCAATAATGGCACCAACAAAGGCCGATAGTGCTATATACAGACTGTAGGGAAAAGCATGGATGCCTTTAGATCTGAAGCCAGCTACCGCGAAGATATTTTGACCAATGATACCGAGCCTGTTAGAAGCATTGGCAATGGGAGAGGGCAGCCCCATGAAGATTAAAACTGGTAGTGAAACTAAAGAGCCACCTCCAGAGGTGACGTTTAAGAAACTGGCGATCATGCCAGTGCCAACTAATAACAGTGCTTCAAGTATAGTCATAAACGAAGCTAATGATTTTTTTAATAGCTGATTCTTTTCCTTCTAAAACAAAAAAAGCCAGCAATTTGCTGGCTTCAAAATGATAATATCAAATTCTATTTATTAGAAGCATATTGATAAACTGAATCTAATTGATCTGCGGAGTTAAGCGTGTAACCTAAGTCTTTGATCAAACCATCTTTTAGGCTATATACCCATCCATGAATAATAGGGAAGTCTCCGTTTTCCCATTCTTCTTGAATGAAAGATACTTTTGCAAGGTTTCTCACCTGCTCTAATATGTTTAACTCAACATAGCGCTCACCACGTTCTTCTTCATTCTTAATTGCGTCTAGCTCCTCTTGATGATAACGATAAGAATCTTTAATATGTAACAACCAGTTGTCTAAAAACCCAAAGTTCTGATTACTCATTGCTGCTAAAACACCACCACAGCCATAGTGACCACATACTATAATGTGCTTTACTTTTAACACCTTAACAGCATAGTTTACCACACTCAAAAGGTTTGAGTCTGTATGCACTACCATATTAGCGATATTTCGTTGCACGAAAATAGAGCCAGGTAAAGTGTTAGTAATTTCAGTAGCAGGCACTCTACTATCAGAACAGCCTATCCACAAAAATTCTGGTTTCTGTGATTTTGAAAGTTTTGTAAAGAAATCGGGGTTGAACTTTTTAGTGTTCTCCACCCATTTCATGTTTCCTTCCAGAAGTAGTTTATGACTATCGCTCATTGTATATTCTTATTTAATTGAAGTTGAAATATAAAAATAGCAGATATGTTTTAAAATCGAGTTGATTAGCGAGGAAAATCGAAAATCATAATTGATGTTGCTGTGTTGGAGGCAACCTTAACCTAAAACCAGTTCAACATTTACCTTAACATCATCAGAAAGCACCCAGCTGTTTCCTCCAACATTAAAATCAAGCCTGTCTAGTTCAAAAATGGCTTTGAAATGTAGCTGATTATTCTCCTTTGATACAGTAAAAGGAATGGTCAGTTCTTTTGTTACACCTTTCATGGTTAGTTCAAATATACCTTCATATACATCACCTTTTTTAACTATTGCAGTTGACTGCATTTTAATAGCCGGATATTGATCAACATCGAAATAGTCTTCCTTTTTTAAATGTTTGTCACGCAGTCCTATACCAGTATCTATGGTGGTAGGATCAATGGTTACAGATATCTTAGATTGGGAGGGTTGCTGCTCATTAAATATGACAGCGCCCTGAATACCACCTATGTTGCCATCAACATTAAGCCCGGCATTCTTTATGATAAATGATACATTGCCAGACAGTTCTTGATTTTGGGCTTGTAAAATATTGAATGCCAGATAAAAGGTGAAAGTGAGGAGGCTTTTCATGAATATAGTTTATTGGTGAATAACTGGCGGTACGTCAATGTGCATAAGACAATTTTTATTTCACTTTACTTCTTATAAAAAGTAGCTCGGTCTATTTTATACCAAATGGCCTCTTGAATGTTTTCATCATATGGTGCTTGCTTATCATACATCATTCCTGCCTTTTCCATTATTCTAATTGAAGCCTTGTTTCCGGGCATAGCGATAGCTATTATTAAATCAAGGTTTAGCACATTAAAACCATAATCAATAATGGCTTTAGAAGCTTCAGTTGCAAAGCCCATGCCCCAATATTTCTTTTTGAGTCTATACCCAATATCCACTTTATCAAATTCCGGCAAATAGGTAAGTCCAGCCCAACCAATGAATTCACCTGTTTCCCTATGGATGACCGCCAATCTTCCAAACCCATAATTCCTGTAATCATTATGCCTTGTTTCTATTGCTTTTTCAATTTCAGCCATTGATTCTACAACAGGCTCTGCCGTCCATTTTTGTACGTCAGGATCAGCGTGTAACTCAAACAAATCCTCTTTATCATCAAAGGTGATCTCTCGCAGTACTAGCCTTTCAGTTTTAATCAGGGTTTTCATTTTTATAATGACTTTTATATCACTTTTTGGAAGTTTTGAGACACTTTCCAAGTGCCACCAAACTTTCCTGACTGATAAAACCCCATTCATTCATAGCACTTGTTGGCGTGTCGTTATTTTCATTTTCTGCCCTTTATTTTTTACTTCGTTACCTAGCAAGTAACCCATAGTTAGTCCGTGTAGTATTCCATAAATAATGAACAAAGGAAGTCCATACCGCAACCAACCGAGAACAGCAGAATCAAAGCCTGATTTTCCCCAACGAGTTGAGTTGAGAATTGCGTCCGTTAAAGTTGTTCCCATGAATACTACTAACCACAATCCAAAAAAAACACAAACCAACAATTAAATGCTTCGGTTTTCTATCCAGTATTATCAAGCGACCCAAAGTTCTTCCTCCAAACCATACATAGACTCCTAAAAATAGAATTTGAACGATTATCAAAATGTAGTTATCAGAGAGTTCCCCAAAAAGATTAGAATAAAACGTCTGAATACTTGAACTGTCATTCTTAAAAAGTTGAAAAATCAATCCGACAACTAATGGTGTCGTTAGGACAACCACAACAGTTAGCATACAATACTTCAGAAGACTAATCCGCCCTAGTTTCTCAGCTGTCATTTTGTTGTTCTAGTTTTCCGTTCAGTTACGCAATGCACGCCAACGCTAAGTGTATACTCAGTAGGGTGATCGAAGTGAGTCACTGTCCCCCGTAGCAAAGTAGCTAAAACCACCGAAAGAACCTAGCCCACAAAACCCCTATTGAGTATACACACTGTTAC
>NZ_SMLV01000288.1:6605-10998 GCF_009711525.1 Fulvivirga lutimaris | reverse complement strand
TGGTTAAACTTTTTAGTGGAAGCAGATGATGAATTCGATTATAATATAACAGAAGCCACTTTTGGGGCTAATTCAACTTTGGATTGGCATAAACACGCAACTCCTCAGGTTATCATAGTAGTAGAAGGTGAGGGTTATTATCAGGAAAGAGGTAAGGAGGCAATTATCATAAAAAAGGTGATGTTATTAAATGTGAAAAGGACACAGAACATTGGCATACATCATCTGTAGACAAGAAGGTTTCATATATCGCTATTTACGGCAGTGAGCCTACAGTCTGGACTGAAAAGCTAACTAGAGAATACTATGATAGTGTTGCTCAAAAACTAAAGGGCAAGTAATAGTCTTTTAAGCATGCATCTGATTTGAGATGCCGGAATAAATCCGGCAAGAGTATAATCTAATTTTTAGGCTCTAATACAATTTTATCTACTGCCGCTGCTTCCACTTTTTCTTGTGAATAATAAACCGGGAAGTATTGATCTTTGGCCCAAGGCTCAAACAGGTTGTTGTAAAATGGGCTTTCAGGGTTTCCAGACTGTCCAGGTCCGTTAGTGCCTACTGCAGCGTCCCAGTCTCCGGTATTTACAATTATTCTGAATGAAGCGCCTGAGCTTTGTCGGTTGTTACCACCCGTGGATCCCGGTGTACTGGAGTTGCCACCGCGTGGCAATGGACCTACGTCCAGCTTGGTCTTTATATCTTCTCTTACTACACCCCCCAACGCATGAGCTATGTAGGTGTGTTTGAATTTCTCCTGACCGTATTGCCACTTGGTCATGTCATCACCTAGCGTCTTTTCAAGATAGGCGATGCCATTATTAAAAGCTGCTTTAAGCAGCTCGTCCCTTCCTTCATCAGGATTAGCTCCAAACTGGCTATCAGGAGCTGTAACCCAATCTAAAATCTTCTTCAATTGTATTCTTCTTATGTACGGCTTACCAGCCTCAGGGACGAATTTTGAAGCTGCAATACTGCTCAACTCGTTTTCAAAAGCTACATAAATAGCCGCTTCGATGGAATTAGCCTCTAAATTAAAGTCCCATCCTTTCAGTCGGTCTCTTGCCTCAGCAGCTTTGCCTTCTAACGGCAGCTCAGACAGCAAGGGTACCAGCAGACTTGCAGGAATAGAATGGTAATCTACTTGCAAGGCCTTCATGTCCTCCATATTTAACTTATTGCCAGCACTCAGCACCTGTTCGACCCTGTCTCCACGGTAAGGATCTGCCCACGAAAACCCGATGGCATCCCAATGCTCATAATCTGGAGGGGTTACATTTTGATTGGCTGAAGCGAAATAGCCCTCCGAAGGATTATATACATTCGGTTTCTCAATAATGGGCAGGTAGCCATCCCATTCATAGCGGCCATCTCCGGGAACAGGTACCATTCCGCTAAAATTTCTTCTGATAGGTGCAATGCCGACCGACTGCCAGCCGATGTTGCCTTCTTTATCAGCCCAAATCATATTTTCTCCAGGGATATGACTGTAATTACATGCCTCCCGGAACTCTTCCCAGCTTTTAGCCTGATCCATACGTAATGAAGCTAAATAGGGCGAACCTCCCGGTTCCAGCCATGCACATCGCACAGCATAGGCTTTATTGTTTGCTGAGTCTATATAAGTAACAGGACCATGACGAGTGTAGCGCAAGTCAACAGTTACATCACCCTGACCTTTCACTTTGATGGTTTCTTTAATCACCTCCATGTCTTCCCAATTGCCATTATACATGTACTGATTATTATTTTCAGGATTTAATTCATACACATACAAATCCTCACCATCCGTGCGGAATACGGTGAGTCCCCATGCTCCATATTCATTGTGTCCTATGGAAATGCCCGGAATTTCAGGCTCACCTCCACCTATGACATTCCACCCTGGCGCTACCAGATGCGCCATATAGCGAAGGGAAGGAATCGCAATAGTTCTATGTGGATCGTTGGCCATATAAGTATTGCCATCAGCCGTTAGCGCACCACTGACCACCCAGTTATTACTGCCTATGGAAAAGCGATCATCATTATTTTCAAGCACAGCAGCAATGGTTTTGTCATTTGTAGAATCCCTGTATGCTGGCATTACATCATCTTGCTGAAAGGCTACAGGCTTGCGATAGGCATTGTATAGTTCTAAAATGTCATCAAAAAGAAGCTCCTGATTGATGGTGGAGTCCATTTTAAGATCAGGGTCTTTAGGGTGAAACCAGCTTAACTCCTTTACTTTTTCAACGCCTAGCCTGGCTACCGCTCTGGCCACATCCAGCTCAAGGCCGATATTGCCTAGTAGCCCCTGGTGACGGGATATTACCACATTAGGAGTCCATTTTTCAGGTACTATGTTAAGTATTTGGAACTCTATGGGTAGTTGGTCAGGGGTAGCCAATATTTCATCGATGTAGGCATTTACCCCAGCGGTATAGGCAGTGATAATTTCTTCCCCATCTTCATGATAATAATTCATTTCCTGCTGCATGTCGCCACGAAATTTGAAGAGCCTCGTACCGATATCACGTTTCAATTCTCGTTCGCCTAAAATTTCAGCCACTGTTCCTGTGGCTTGTCTTCTCCACACTTCAAACTGGAAAAGACGATCTTTAGCAGCAGCATAACCCTGTGCGAAGAACAAGTCATGCTGATTGTTGGCATAAATGTGATTGATGCCCCACTCATCTCTAATGATCTCAACAGGTTCTTTTAAACCAGCGATGGTTGTTTGGTCATCATTATCTGGAGTGCAGCTAATTAGAATGATTGCAGCAAAAATGGAGAGAAGGCTTAGGTTCTGTTGTTTCATGGATTCATATGGTTTATAGGTGTGGTTTTGGGATCAAAGCCGTTAACCAACTGAAACAATATAATTAATTTGACTGAGAGGCGGAGGAAGAATTACATGAGGGGTAAGGAGAAAGATGCCGGAACAGGTCCGGCTAGAGCTCATTTATTTTTCGTTACTTGCAAGATTATTAATTATCAGCCCTCATGTCAACATCCATAAAAAGCCAGGAAGCCATATTATCAAAACTGGGAATAGAACAATTGAACCCCATGCAAAAGGAGGCTCAACAGGCCATTGCCACCAATGCTGAAGTCATGTTGCTGTCACCTACCGGCACTGGTAAAACTTTGGCTTTTCTTTTACCATTGATCGACCAACTTGATGAGACTTGTGATGAGATTCAAATGGTAATTATTGTTCCTTCAAGGGAATTGGCGATACAAATAGAGCAGGTGATGCGTGAGATGGGCACTGGCTTTAAAGTGAATGCGGTATATGGTGGACGAGCAGGATCAAAAGACAGGATGGAACTAAAACATCGGCCGGCAGTGCTCATTGGTACGCCTGGCAGGGTGGCAGATCATTTGAGAAGAGAGGCTTTTGATACCCAAAATATCAAAACATTGGTGCTTGATGAGTTTGATAAATCGTTGGAAATAGGTTTCGAAGAGGAGATGCAAGATATTCTTGAGCTACTGCCTCAGGTGAACAAGAAAGTGCTGACCTCTGCTACAAAGGGTGTTGAAATTCCTGGATTTGTGAGGTTAAAAGCGCCTGTTGTTATTGACTATCTGGAAGAAAAGGTCAGTCAGCTAAAAGTTAAAAAAGTGATTTCCCCAAGCAAGGACAAGTTGGATACGCTTATCGAATTGCTTGGCCACGTTGGTAATCAAAATGGCATCATTTTCTGTAATTTCAAGGACTCAATTCAGCGGGTCAGCGACTTTTTATTTGATCATAATATATCGCACGGCACTTTTTTTGGCGGTATGGAGCAGGGCGATAGGGAGCGAGCTTTGATTAAGTTTAGAAATGGGACACATCAGATATTACTGGCCACGGATTTAGCGGCACGAGGTATTGATGTGCCTGAAATCAAGTTTATCATCCATTATCACCTGCCGATAAAAAGTGAAGAATTTACCCATCGGAATGGCAGAACTGCGCGAATGAACAGTGATGGAACAGCCTATGTGCTGCAATATGAAAATGAAGCGTTACCTGATTTTATAGGAGACTTGCCTATAGAGGAACTTACCCAATCTGAACTTCCAAAACGATCTGGATGGAGCACGTTATTTATATCCGGAGGCAGAAAAGACAAGATCTCAAAAGGAGATGTTGCAGGATTGTTTTTCAAGCAAGGCAATCTTACTAAAGATGAGCTTGGAGTAATAGAACTTAAAAATGACTGTGCTTTTGTGGCCGTAAAAACTGAAACAATTAAAAGCCTTCTCCCCAAAGTGAATAATGTAAAACTGAAGAAGAAAAAGGTGAGGGTGTCTATAGTTTAATTTGGAAAAAGTAACTTAAACCATCTATCCCCGGATTCCTGTCTGCCAACAGGCAGGTATTCCAAGGTCTTTTGTTTAAAATGAGATGCCTGCCTGT
>NZ_SMLV01000288.1:0-6422 GCF_009711525.1 Fulvivirga lutimaris | reverse complement strand
AACAGGTCCGGCAAGAATTATTTATTTGACTTTCTATTAACCAGCCATAACACAAAAAGAACAATAATAGAAACCCAGCTTAAGGTGGTAATTCCGGCTTTCAGTTGAGTAAATATGCTTGCTGTTTGAACAAATCCAGAAGTAACATTTGCTGGTTCTGATATCATAATTGCGATCATGATGTTTTCTGCATAGTCCGCCAACATCGCTAAAAAGGGCAGCACGTACAGATTTGAAAAGAAACTATTTGGATTCACTTTGCACAATCGGGATAACCGAATAATCAATGTACTTAAGAGAAAGGCTAGTAAAATAGGATAAAGTACATCTAATAAAAATAGCTGAGGAAATAGGTAAAAATTAGTGGAAGCAAGATCTAAATTTTGAAGCAAAGCCATAGCTTCGGACGGAGAATAACCAGCAGGCCTTAAATCAAATGCTTCTGCACCCAATTGTGCATTAATTTTTGGAAAGGTGTACGTCATCATGATTAACAACACACTATGTGCTAAGACAAACAGAATGGTTATTCCTGTTTTAGTGGCCAGTCTTTCCAGTTTTTGGTGAACCGTGCTTAAGATCATCGATGGTTATTAATTAAGTCTTGGTCAGATCAAATTAAGCAATTATTTGAATCTCTCAGAATTTAATTTGGGGGTCTTTTGCTTAAAAGAGATGCCTGCCTGTGGCAGACAGGCCAGAACAGGTCCGGCAAGAGTTGGGCTAAACTTTACTGCACCGTCCAGCCACCATCAATAACCAAGGTTGTGCCTGTTGTCATACCGGAATTTGAACCTGTTAGATATAGAATGGCCGAGGCAATATCATTAATATCCGCTACTTTCTTTACCGGTATTCTGTCGAGTACCTTTTCAAGGTATTCAGGATTGTCTAACCGCTCTGCGGTACCAGGGGTGTATGTGAAAGTAGGAGCAATATTGTTAACTGTTATTCCCTGTTCTGCCCACTCCAAAGCGAGCACTTTGGTAATCATATTGAGGCCACCCTTAGAAGCGCAATACACAGCGTGGTCTTTAATGGCCACCAAACTGGCCTGTGAACTCATGTTGATAATGCGGCCATAATTATTTTTGGCCATGTACTTACCGGCCTGCTGGGCACAAAAGAAGAGACCTTTCATATTGACATTCATCATTTCATCCCAATCGGATTCCGTTACTTCCAGAGCTGGATGATTAAAGCCCAATCCGGCATTATTGATAAGTACATCTATGCGACTAAATGTATCAAAGATGCTTTTAAAAGTTTCTTTAATATTAGCTACTGAACTGACATCCAGAGGAAAGGCATACGCAATACCACCTTCTGTTTTTATTTCCTCCTGTAGCGTTTTTAATTCAGCTGCACTGCGGGCGCAGAGAATGGTTGTAGCTCCTGCATGGGCCATCACTTTGGCGATACCTCTCCCAATGCCTTTGCTCGCTCCGGTAATTACCACAATCTGGTGATCAAGTCTGAAAGTTGGATAGGTCATATCAGTCATTTCTTATAATCTCAAACTGGCCTGGCGATACTTTGATGGGAGGAGGAAAGCCCTTGCCCAGTACTTTCATATTATCTTCATTAAGGCCTTCGGTATTTTCGAAGCCACTGTTCACCACAGCTTGAAAAGACTCATAAGAATCCCACACCACAATGTTGACAAAGTTGAATTTGTTCTCACTGTTGATGGTTCGGTAAAAGGTTGAGCTTACAAACCCCGGCTTTGTTTTAAAATAGTCGATATAGATATCACGCACTTTAATGGCCATTTCTTCATGCCCTTCGGGTACTTCTATTGAGTTGATTACGCTTATTTGTTTCATTTAATATTTTAAATCTTTTCGACCTGAATATTTATGAGTCAAATTAACTAATAATTTCAAACTACTCGACTTACTTCAGTTATACCTACCAGTTGGAAGACTTTAATTAAAGTGTCCTATTTCCTTTTCCTCAATTGACATAGAGGAAAACATTTATGAAAAAGGACAGTTCAACACAGCTCAAAGCTTCTGTAATTATCAATGCACCTCAAGAATTGGTTTGGAAGGTAGTGCGAAATTTTGGTAAAATATCAGACTTTCATCCATTGGTGAAATCATCCAAAAGCATCAATGAGAAGGAGGGACTTGGCGCCAAAAGGTATTGTGAACTTCTACCCATGGGTGCCATGGAGGAGGAGGTTGTCCAATGGACAGATGGTGTTTCTTTTACTGCCGAAGTTATAGGTGGTAAAATGTTGCCTCCTTGCCATTATATGAAAGGAATGCTCGAATTAGAATCGCGAGGAAGCCAGACTAGAGTTACTTTCACATTTAACTATCTTATGAAATTAGGCTTAATTGGTAGGCTTATGAATGCAATAATTATTAAACCACAATTCAAAAAGGCGCCACCGAAGTATGTCAATGGACTAAAAAACTATATAGAATCGATGGAGGCAAGTCGTGTTTGAATAAGGTCTTTCTCCCTTTCATTTTTGGCGAATATCAAGGCTTCTTTAAGGTTGTACCTTGCGTTATCATCATCTTGCATGTTAAGGTATAAAGTACCCAATGTCATGTAGTATGACGTGTTTTGTGCAAAACCTTGAGAATGCTCTAAAGCATGCATCGCTGTTAAAGCTTCAGTTTTGTGGCCCAGATAAAAATAGGCAATCAGTCTATTCATTTTTACCAGAAAGCTTGAATCTAAGGATTCCAGGATAGTGTATTGCTGATAAATACTTTGCCAGTTAGTAGAAGCAAAGTCTGGTGACATGCAATGCTCTGCCGCTATACCCGCCTGAAGTTGGTAGGTATTAATTTCTTTGGTACGGATAGCTTTGGTGAGATAATTCATGCCTTGAGCAATCAGGTCTTTGTCCCACAGGCTTCTGTTTTGATCTTGCAGGCAAATAAGTGAATCATCTTTATCTAAACGGCTTTCGAAACGTGATAATGAAAACATCATGAGGGCAAGCAGTCCATTCACCTTTGCTGAATTATGGAAGGTTTCCTCAACCTCTTTTAATAACCTTACAGCCTCATAGCATAAATCAATTCTTAATACCTCCTTATGATGTGGAGCATAATACCCTTCGTTAAACAACAGATATAACGTCTTACACACACTGTCAAGTCTGTCATTTAGAGATGTAGCTACTGGAATATCATAAGCTATTTTTTCTTCACGTAGTTTCTTTTTTGCTCTGTAAAGCCGCTTATTTATATTGTCTTCAGAGGTTAATAAGGCCTTAGCTATTTCAGGAATACTAAGACCACAAAGCGTTTTAAGCGCCAGTGCTATCTGCGATTCTGTAGGCAGGGCTGGGTGACAGCAAGCAAAGATCATTCGCAAAGTGCTATCAGCTACTAGTGCTTCTGCACTTTCAACATCCTGGAGTTGAGGAACAACCTTGGTAGCAAATAGCTGCTTCCTTTTAAGCAGGTTAATGGTTTTCTTCTTGGCCACATCCATAATCCAGCCATCAGGATTGTCTGGAATACCATGGATACTCCATTTTTCAACGGCCTCTACCAGTGTATCCTGCACAATATCTTCGGCAACTTCTACCTGATCTAGTCCGAAATAACGCACCAATATAGCAACGGTTCTGGCATAACTATGCCTGAAAAAATGCGCTGCGAGTTGGTGTGTATGATGGTTTGGTAAATTCACTTCTACTCTTGCATCACCATTGGTCTTACCATAATTTCAAAGTATTTCAATAAAGGGCAGGACATTGATATTTCAGTGGCTTTTTCTAAATCCAGCGCCTGAATAATTATATAGCCTGCAATAATCTCCTTTGATTCCAGAAATGGCCCATCAGTTTTTATTTCACCCTTGCCAGTAATCAGTGTTCCTTCACGTTCAAGTCGATTAGCTGAAATATAATACTCCTGAATGGTTCCCACCCATTCTCGGTATTCCTCTAGTCGTCTTTGGAGTTCTTCAGGAGAATAGTCCAATGCTCCTTTGCCTCTTAATAAGAGAAGGTATTGTTTCATTGTAATGCCTTTTTTAGGAAGCGAACCATAGGTGAGATCAGTTTGAAACGATCCATAATAACGCTTTTTAGTTTTTCAGAACCGACATAATCTTTTAATGGAAGTTCGGTCATGGCGTAAAATTGCTTGTTAGCAATATCTGGCACTTCTGCTTGTACTGCTTTGAATTGTGTATCAAGCCGCTTGGCCTGATCACCTTTCAAACTTTCAAAATGCTGGACAAAGGTGGTGTCGTTTATCAGCTTCTTAAATTCCTCAGCATTATCAACAATATAGGTTCTTACTTTTTTCAAATTGGTGGTGTCAAGATTGAATAATCCACCGCCCATGTGAATAGTATCTGCACTAATGCCCAGATAATAACCTGGCAGCTCCGACCGTTTTCCACCTGGTGAAACCCCAGCTTTCATGAGGGTGTTGTAAGGGGTTTTGTCTTTAGAAAAACGGACGTCCTTGTTAATTCTGAAAATGGAGTCTTTGGCATTCATGGAAATGTCTGAGTCGAATTCCTGAATCTCATTAATTAAATCATCCATTAACGCTATAAAAGGAGCTTTTACATGAGTTTCATAGGTTGACTTATTGGCATGAAACCATTCTTTGTTGTTGTCTTTTTCCAACCCTTTGAAAAAGGAGATATATTCTTTTGTAATCATATTTCTGCTTTAAGTTTTTGAAGTGCGTTTTCTGTCATGGTGGTCCAGAGTTCTTTTTCTGTAAAAGGAATTTCAAACCAGCCATTTAAGGGAGGCCTATTGGTAAATGGATTGAAGACGGCAATGTCTTTTCCTGCCTTATCGGGATCGAAATCTTTCCCCAATTTAAAAACCATCTTCTGCTTGCGAGAAAAGAATGCGAAGACCTTACCATCATAAGTGATGGCTTCTGAGCTCATCATTTTTCCCTCTTTAATTCTAGAATCTGATAAGCAGAACTGCTCCCTTATATTATTAAAAAGTTCTTTTTCCATATGCCTTTTAATAAATGTCAATTGAAGTTAATAAAATAGGACACATGTCGATCTATTTTTAACGGCAGTTTTACGCTATTAAAGAAGCATCAAAATAATCGATTACTTCTTTGAGCAATGCTTTTGTGGGGTGGCCGGTTTCATCCACAAAATCAAGGGTGACTATAGAATGACCTTTGCCGGGAAGAGTATGCAATTTAATTCGCTCCTTACCATCTTGATTAAAAGTCTTGTCGTACAAGTCGAATTTAGAAGCCTGACAAATCTTGTCTTTTTCAAAACGGGCACAATGCATTGGGCCAAATTCATCGAGGCGAGTTTTGATTTTTTCTACTTCGGCATCTGACAAATGCAGTGATTTCTGTTTAAATATGGGCAGAGAAGGCTGACTTGAATAGCTGGCTAAAACAGCGTCATCAGCCATCAGAGAAATGGCGAAATTGCCCGTCAGACACATGCCAATAACGGCAACACCCTTCACCTGATGGTCATCTTTCACTTTTCTACAGAGCGCCTTTAGCCAATCTACTATCGGACTGGATTGCTGTGTTGAGAATATTTTAAACTCTCTGCGCATGCAGAAAATTCTAACAATATTACCCAGTACGGCTGTTTTACCCAGCGGCCCAAACAGGTGGGGCAGGATTACTTTATAACCTCTATTGACAAACTGATCAGCGAGCGCTAAAGTCTCCTGACCAATACCCGGCAGCTCCTGAATAAGTACTAACAGTTTCCCTTCACCTCTGGAATACACATCATGGGTAATGGGGTGCATGCCACTTACTGTTGCTGTAAATGACCATTTGTCGTAGGAAGAGATTTGGTTGGTCAATGTGTATCAATTAAGCGATACTGTAGCTCTCTCTTCCCTTCTTAGAATTAATAGATAAGCTAATTAAACCACCAATAAATAATATTGCTCCTCCAACAAACGGAAAGCCAGCTCCAATTAAATCTTCAACTACAGATGAGAAAAGAAATGGTATGCAATAAATCATTCCCAAACCACCAAGAATCATAGCTGCTAATGAACCTAAATAGGCAACTTTTTGCATCAAGGTTTGAACTCTTATTTCTTTTTTATCAGTCATAATTACTTCTAGTCTCAGGCTTTCTAGATCCTTATCTGCATAAGCATCAATAGTCCAATTTTTTATTGATTTGGAATTAAGTCCTAAATAAAAATCCTTTGCTAATTGAATCCATTTGTGTGGTAGTAAGATGAACCCAAAAGTGAAAATTGCAATGCTTGGCAGGCTAATATTGCCATTTCCAATCATGAAAGATTGCATTCGAATTTCATCAATTGGTGTCATTTTGTAATTCAGTAAAGAATGTTTCAAATCATGAGATTCATAACCAGGAACTAAATTTAGCTTATGAGAATCTAGGCAGTTGGCTATTTCTCTTCCTAGAGTTCCATTTGGTAGAGCTCTCAATTTTTCCAGTTGCTC
>NZ_SMLV01000097.1 GCF_009711525.1 Fulvivirga lutimaris | reverse complement strand
ACTGGAAGCTGCAAATTTGCTAGAAGGAGAGAAGGTTCAAATTGTTAATGTAAACAATGGTGAGCGTATAGAGACTTATACCATTAAAGGAGAAAGAGGAAGCGGAATGGTTTGCCTTAATGGGCCTGCTGCAAGACGTGTTCAGGTGGGTGATATTATTATTATCATTTCCTATGCTTCTATGGGTTTTGAGGAAGCAAAGACCTTTAAACCAGCCATTATCTTTCCCGATAATGACAATAAGCTTTCCTAAGCTCAATTCATGAGTAATAAAATCAAGAACTTTTTTAAGTATGCAATAATGCTGTCGGTGACTGCATTACTGCTATGGATTTCATTTGAAAATATAGAGGTTGCAGAAGGGGCAAGTAAAGTTGATTATCTTCTAAATGTATGGTCGTCAGCCAACAAATCCTTTTTAATACTTTCAGGCCTGGTGGCCGTATTAAGTCATTTAATAAGAGCACAGCGCTGGAAGCTTTTGCTCAATCCCATTGGTTATGAACTGACCCTGAAGCAGGGATTTTTGTCTGTTATGATTGGCTATTTTATAAACTTAGCCATACCAAGAGGAGGAGAAGTTTCGCGCTGCTATAATTTATACCGACTTAATAAAACTCCAGTAGATGTTTCTCTCGGAACTGTGGTTGCTGAAAGGGTTATTGATCTTATTTTTCTTATAATTTTAATAGCTATTTCCTTTTTCATTCAATTGGATAGTCTTATTCTGTTCTTCAAATCAGAAGAAGTGCAGGAGCTTACCAATCAGGAAGGTTCAGGGAACATGATAACTATTATGATAGCCGGGATATTATTTTTGGCAGCCATGGGTCTTATTTTTCTTTTTCTGCTTAAGAGAAAGAAATATTTAATGCTAAGACTTTTATCAAAATCAAAGTCTGCTCTATTAGGAATTAAGGATGGTGTTAAATCCGTACTCAAGTTAAAAAGCCGATCTGCATTTATTATTGATTCACTGTTGATATGGATCTGTTATTATTTAATGATGTACTTTGTGATGCTTGCTTTTCCTGAAACGGAAAACCTTGGTCTTGGTGCTGCACTGACAATCTTTGTAATTGGCGGAATTGCAATGGCTTTACCACTTCCTGGTGGAGCTGGTAGTTTCCATGTTTTAGTGTCCACAGGATTGGTTTTACTTTATAGCTTACCACAAGATAAGGCCATAGCTTTTACATTCATATTTCATGGCTGGCAGACCGTAATTATTATTTTAGTAGGGGCTTTTTCATTAATTTCAAGTCAAATAATCAGAACCAAAATTGAAAGCAACGGCCAGCAAAATTAAAACTCTTGAAGAACTCAAATCATTGATTAAGCAATGGCAAGAGGGGGGTGATGAGGTGGTTTTTACCAATGGGTGTTTCGATATTCTTCACTTAGGGCACATCGATTATCTTGAGAAGTCAAGAGATTTGGGAAATAAGCTAGTAATTGGCTTAAACTCAGACAATTCTGTTCGTAGAATTAAGGGTGAAGAAAGACCATTA
>NZ_SMLV01000278.1 GCF_009711525.1 Fulvivirga lutimaris | reverse complement strand
CATATTAGTGTTTAATGGCTCCAAATAGGGTATACAACACTATACTTCAGAAAGGTAAACAGTAGAGTCTGATAAGCACATGGTGTATTCTACAGAAAAAATCAGGGTGATTGAACTTGAATCATTTGAAATAAAATTAAAACAAGTTATCCAGGTTTGCGGCTATTCCGATTCTCACTCCATAGTCTTTGTACTTACCATCTACAAAATTAGCTACAGCTTCTACTCTGAATAGTCTGAAGATATAGTTAATTCCATAGCCTACCTCCGTGTAATTGTTGGAAAAATCAGTAGCCAGATAATTGGTGAAGAAACTCTCTCTAACTCCTGCCAATCTTACGATAGGAATTCGTGTCAAAAGGAATTTACGCATCTGGTAATGAAAGCTACCTGTAAAGTACTCATCACTAGTGCTGAATGCATAATAGTCTAACATTCTGAAACTCCCAACAGGATCAGTGGTTACAAAAGGAGTCCTGTTACCAAGGAAGTGCTTGTAATCCATGAAATATAGACTTTCATCATTCAGGAATTTACCGGCCTTTAATGAAACATCAGCAAGGGCTCGTATGCCGATTTTAAAAGTGTGGCGATAGCCAAGTTCCAATAAATCAAAATCTACTTTACTATCAGCTACATCTGGTATACCCTTCACATATTTCAATCTAAATTTAGGTGTGTAGGTATCAACTTTCCGCTTTCTTCCATTATAGATACTATATTTTACCCACGGCTCATATTCTAAATTTAATTCAGTGGTTAACGAATTATGATCTTCGAAAGAGGTTATAGGTAATTCAGCCGCAATGGGAGCGTTAGGTGTGTATTCTCTCTGAGAACGATCTACCAAATTAAAAGAAGATCTATTTTGCAATTCTCTACGCTCTGCCAATTCTCCTTTAATATTAAGATCTAGCTTATCCCAGAACTTTCTATCATACACAACCTCAGCATAGTCCTTCTCATATATTTTCATGTAATTAAGCTCCTGAATCAGAGTCGTGAAAGTATTGATAATAGGATGTATCGGCTGATCATTGTTATACTGGTTAATATATCTTCCGCCATTTAATCGGATTGAATTCCGTTTTGATCGTTCACCAAAATCATATCTGAATTCTAAAATGCCATTATAAGCAGTACGAGCAAAAGTGTATCTGCTTTGATGGTTTATTCTAAGCCAGTTTTTATTTTCATTGTCAAAGGTCTTTGTGAAAACCAATCTTGTTTCAATATCAAAACCATCAACTGTATTGAACATACCGGATAGCCCGTGGAGACGAAGGTGTGTTCTATCAGCTAGTTTATAATAATTGCCTACGATAGGATCAAAAATATGCTTAGTCTTTCTCTTTTTAGTTTTAAGTGTGTCTCCATCTCTTTCTCTTTGCTGCACCTCTGAAAGACTATCCATTTTGGCATAGCCATCTATTTCGGACTGTTCGAGTGGAATTGGCCTAATTTGCGCCCAATAAGCCGAATCGTTTTTATAAGCCAGCGTATCAATCTTAAAAGTTCTATTTGACACCACCTCTGGCTCATCCGTCTCTTCCAATTCAGCTTTTTCATAAGCCTTTACCAAATTCCGCAGTTGCTTCCTTGTCACTTCCTTTCCAGAGGTCAGAATTTCCTGGATCTCCTTTGTTTCTTCATTTTTAACCTGCTTCTCAAGCTTGCTTGCCAATTCCTTTTCCAGCTTTTCATCTACAACTTCAAACTCTACTGCCAACTCGGGATTCACTTCCACTTTGTAATCGCTGACAGTAGCCAAATACTTACCTTCAAATTCAAACCCAAATACCTTACCGTCAACAACAAAATCATGAGTAACAGGCAACCAAACGTTTTGCTCCACAGGCTCATAAAACTGCTTGATCAAAAAGTTGATGCCCAATTTAGATACGCTCAGATTAAGGCTATAAATACTCCAATAGTCTTCTACTATTTCTATGTAGCCACTAAAAACATTATCACCCTTTGAGCGAGGTATAACTCTGATCTTGCTAATCTCAAAACCTCTGTCACGATGCGTGCCTTCATAAATAAACTTGTAATAAGAAAATGCTCGAGGGGATAATGGTGAAACACCTTGGGCAACTTCGGGCTCGTAAAATGACCCATTGATATAAGCATTGGGATTGCCGTTTTTATCATTTTCACCACTAGTTCTTATTGAAATAACCTTCTCATTGTAGGTGTTCGGGCGGGTATATTCAATGTCACTGACAGATTCTGAAATAAACACCTGCCCTTCCTCCACACCTTCTTTCTCAAGGGTCTTTTCCAGGAAAAAAGGAGCGTCCTTCAATTGGCCAGTGCCTTTCATATAAACTCTGGCGGTATACTTATCGACCTGCTGTGTATGGTACTTACTCTTGGCAATGGCCTTTCGCATTATGGTATATGCGGGATCTTCCTTTCCAGCTCTTACTTCTATATCCTGAAGGACCATTACCTGAGGCTTCATGACTATATTAAGCTCTACAAACTGATCGGCTACCACTACACTTCTCTCTTGAGCCTCGAAACCAACAAACTGAAAAACAAGTGTGTAATTTCCTGGAGTGGTCTTGATTTCAAATAGAGCATCACCATTGGTGGTGGTTCCAGTACCAAGTTCTTTGATATAAATAGTAGCAAATGGGAGTAGTTCACCTTCTGCACTTTTGACAGTTCCTCTAATACCCTGAGCAGATAATAAGGTGATGGACAGGCAACTTAGGATTGCACTAATAAATAGTTGTTTCAATGAGTTGTTGATTTATATGTAAAGTTTTCTTCCGATAATCAGTTGTTCAACGGATTCTGGCACAAGATATTTAATAGACTTGTGGCTTTGGATGCTTTTCCTGATAAACGTAGCAGAAATGTCCATCATCGGTGCCTCAATCAGTTGAACTTTAGGATGCGTTTTTAGATCGGAAGGTTGCGCGTGAGGTCTCGGATAAACCAATAATTCATAAAATTCAAGAATTTTATCAGCGTTTTTCCACTTTTTAAAACTCTTGAGGTTGTCCTCTCCTATAATCAATTTGAATTTTTTGTCCTTATGTTCATCAGACAGATAAGTAAGTGTGTCGATGGTGTAACTAGGCTTGGGCATCCTAAATTCCACATCAACAGCCTTTAAATTAAAATTATCAAATATGGCAGCATTCACTAAATCAAGGCGATCAAACTCATGCAACAAACTGGACTGTTTTTTAAATGGATTTTGTGGCGAAACCACAAACCAAACCTCATCCAGAGTAGCATGCTCGACCATAGTATTGGCTATAATCAAGTGACCAATGTGGATGGGATTAAAACTGCCAAAAAAAAGTCCGATGTTTTTCATTGGAATACTATTATTGAAATGCGAGCAGTGCTACAAACTAAAAGGCCAGTACCAATCCAACATGATATTGGAAGGTGTTGGTTTTAGATTCTCTAAACCCGGCCTCAAAAGTATCAACCACCTCGTAAGCCACTGCATTTCTGTACGTTACCTGCGAACCTAATAAATAATTTCCTGATATATTAAGTAATGTTTTTTTTACCCAGTCCTTACCAGTAAAAAGTTTGCCGATATCAACATATGTTCCTAGTCCAAGGCCGGCATTTAGTGCGGTATCATGTACATATGAATCATCTTCATAAACCTCGGAAACCTGCATTGACCTTATTACACTAAAATAGGTGCTGGCGCCAGCCTTAGCTTCTACAAAGGGCATCAAAGTTTTTCCCTTCACAAACTTGTAGCGTAAATAGACATCATATAAAACAAAGCCATTTTCTTCATAGATGTTAACATAGTTGCCAGGGTAACCCTCTGCAACGGTCTCATAGAAATATCGTTTGCCGGAATAAAGCCCCATGCCAAGCTCAAATCCTAATTGGAATCTTTTATTTTTTAAATCCTTGGAAGCAAGAAATGAAACACCAAGTGGGTTGCGAGTAGTGTAGTCAGAAAATTCGGATAGTGTCTTGAAATTATTGAAACCAAAACCAAGGCTTATACCTTTTTGTGCTTGTAATGAGATGGGAAATAATAAAACAAATAAAACAACCCTCCAGCACATGACAGGTTATTTTTCAATAAAATTGTTAACCAGCTCTTCCGCCTTTTTTAGCGACTCATCAAGATCTTCATTAACCAATGAAATATCAAATTTATCTTCAAATGACATTTCAAATTTTGCTTTGAAGATCCGCTGTGAAAGACTGTCATCAGTTTCAGTCTTCCTGTCCTTCAACCTTTCCTTCAAAAGCTCCATAGAAGGTACTTTTACAAAAATGGCCAGGCCTCTTTCTCCAAAATATTTTTTGAGATGTAGTCCCCCTTTAACATCTACATCGAAAATTACATGCTTACCAGATGCCCAAATACGCTCAATTTCAGACTTGAGAGTACCATAAAAGTTTCCTGCATACACTTCTTCCCACTCAATGAACTCGTCATTATCAATCTTATTTTTAAAATCCTCTGGAGTTAAGAAGTAATAATCTTTACCGTTTTCTTCATTACGCCCTCTTTTATCACGTGTACAGGCAGATATAGAGAACCCTAATTTTGGATTAGTTTTTAGAAGATGTCTTACAATGGTCGTTTTTCCAGAACCTGATGGCGCAGAAAAAATGATTGCTTTCCCTTCGCTCATGCTTTGTCTGTTCCTCGAAAAATTTGCTCTTTAATTGCGTCAGCTAAATCTGCAGGAACATTCTTACCACAACATGTATTCTTCACCAGCGATTTTATCGCTTTATCAACATGATAAATTTCGTAGTAAGGCATACAGTTACAAACATGCTTATCGAAATAGTCTTTCTGTTCTGCGGTGGCTTCATCATCTAATACGAGATGAAGTAATTTGAGACATTCGCTGTGATCTGGTTGATTCGAGTCCTTCTTATCAGATCCACCTGTATTTAAAGAACCGGTAGAATTTGATTCCATATTATTTAGTTTTTGTACCCCATTTTGTTCGCATAGTCACTAAGCTTTTCTTTCAAAAGGTTTCTTGCTCTATGTAGCCTTGACCTAACCGTACCAATAGGAATGTCCAATATTTTAGCCATCTCATCGTACTTAAAACCTTCTAAATCGCAAAGTATAATTACTGTCCTAAAGTCCACATCTAAAGAATTAAGTGCATTTGATATCTCGTCACCAATCATATCCTGCACCGTCTCTACCCGCAAATCTGTTGTTATAGCCTTATCAACATCATCAGAGTTATAAAAAGTTTCAACTTCTTGATAATCAACCTTTGCAGGTTGTTTACTCTTCTTTCTGAAGTCATTAATAAAGCTATTCTTCATTATTCTGAACAACCATGCTTTAGCATTAGTACCCTGTTCAAATGAAGTAATGAATCTATATGCCTTTAAATAAGTATCCTGTACTAAATCTTTGGCATCATCATCATCAAAAGTAAGGCGATAGGCAAAATTATACATAGGCCCTATGTGAGGGAGAAACTCCTTGTCAAAGATGGATTCCTTTTCCTTTTGCGAATAATTTTGACGTTGTGAATCAGACATTGGGTTCAAAAATAATAATATTGAAATGATTTATATGAGCATCTCTGCATTTTATAATAGATAAACGCATTGAAGAGGCATATGGATTAATAAAAGACAACATTATTATTTGAATGGTTGTAATTGTCTTATGCTTGACAAAAACCAGAATGTGTATCATTGCATCAATAATTTAAGGAATGAGGACAATTAGTTATCAAGGCTGGACTTTACTTGTTGCTGATCAAATAAAAGATCAAACAGCTAAAGAGCTATTTGATCATGTTCAAAATGAACAATATACACTGACCAAAGTTTTGAAAGATAATCACAGAAGCGCGGTAAGGCGTGTATTAATAAATTCTGAGGATCTTGTTCTTAAAGTACCTAAAGAAAAAAATGCGCGGATATGGATCAGATTTTTAACATTGTTTCGACTTGGAGAGGCATTTAAAAATTTAAAATCAATGAATCTTCTGTCTGATATTGGTATTAAAACAACAACTCCAATAATGGCTGCTGAGATGAGAAGTTTAGGAATGGTAGTTGAGTCTTGGTTGTTGTATTCGTATTTAGATGGAACAAGTTGTCTTGATCAACCTCAAACATATCCTAAAGTAATTGATACCTTAAAATCTATTCATAAAAAAGGATACACCCACGGTGATCCTCAGATTAGAAATTTCATAAAAAAGGAAAATAAGATTTATGTGATAGATACTAACCCAAAAAAGGCTGGCTTGACAGGGTTTGATTTTGGGTATGAATGGGCATATCTTCGTAAAAGCGCCCCTGGTATTGAAGGATTGTTTAGTGAAATTTTAGAATCAGGTTGGTATAAATTTGCTTATCATTACGATTTATATGCTCGGAAATTTTCTAGATTGAAAAGGAGAGTATTATTTAGAAGTTAGAAAACTAGTTAATGGAACTTATTAAGTTAATTAGGCCTCAACAGTGGGTTAAAAATTTATTCGTATTTATTGCTCCTTTCTTTGCTGGCATACTCTTTCAAAAAGACATTTTTATTGACGCTGCAATTGGATTTATTGCCTTTAGCCTTGCAGCCAGCTCAATTTATATATTAAACGATATTCGTGATGTTGAAGCCGATCGAGTACATCCAACAAAAAAATACAGACCTATTGCTTCAGGCAAAATTTCTAATACGTTAGCCATAGTTATCATGTTGGTCTTTGGTATATCAGCTGTTGCAATAGCTACACTTACAAATTCATATTTTACAGGAATACTTGCAACGTATATCATTATCAATGTTGCCTATTGTTTTGGGCTTAAGCATGTGTCTATATTGGATATGGTTCTCATATCATTTGGCTTCGTATTAAGGACTGTCGGTGGCGGTGTCATAGTTGATGTTGTGTTAACACAGTGGTTAGTTATAATAATATTCTTATTGGCACTGTTTTTAGCTCTTGCCAAAAGAAGAGATGATATATTAATTTTCATAGAATCTGGAAATTCTATTCGTAAGTCAAGTTCTAAGTACAACTTGGAATTTATTAATTCAGCCATAACAATGGTGTCAACCACCCTTATTGTAGCTTATCTTATGTATACCATCTCGGATGAAGTGGTTGAAAGAATGAATTTTGAATACCTGTATTTCACAGGTTTATTTGTGATTCTTGGTGTATTAAGATATCTTCAAAAAACGCTGGTTGAAAACGACAGCTCCTCTCCTGTGAGAGTGCTTTATACAGATCGATTTATACAATTAACTCTTATTCTGTGGGGGTTGAGTTATTTCCTAATCTTATATATCTAGATAAATGAAAAAGATTTCTGGATGGGGTAACTATCCTTTAGTAGACTCTGAGATTAATCGTTTTGATACAGAAAGAGAACTAGTCAAATTATTAGCCAGTGAGTCAAAAACTATTGCAAGAGGTAATGCTCGATCTTACGGAGACTCTGCCCTTGCGCACAATGTGATAAGTTCACTATCACATAACAGAATGCTGTATTTTGATACTGAAAAAGGTATTCTTAAATGTGAGTCTGGTGTTTTGTTTAACGATATTTTGGATGTTATTGTACCCAAAGGATGGTTCTTGCCTGTTACACCTGGCACTAAATTTATAACAGTTGGTGGCGCTATAGCCTCCGATGTTCACGGAAAGAACCATCACGGAGAAGGTTCATTTTCCAATTATCTGGATGAATTTGAAATAGCCTGTGCTGATGGGAGCATCAAAATCTGCAGCCCTAGTAATGAACAAGAATTATATCAAGCCACTTGCGGTGGCATGGGACTTACAGGGGTAATCCTAAATGCAACTTTCAGATTAAAGAAAATTGAATCAGCTTACATATCTCAAAAACAGATTAAGGCCAAAAACCTTGATGAGATAGTAGAGTTGTTCGATGAATATAAATCCGCTACTTATTCCATGGCATGGATCGATTGCCTTAAGGGTGGAAACGCTTTTGGAAGAAGCATACTAATATGTGGTGAACATGCAAGTTTTGAAGAGCTAAGCACAAACCAAAAAAAGGCGCCATTAAACCTGAAGCCAAAGAAAAAGCTCAATGTGCCTTTTAACTTTCCTGCCATAGCGTTGAATCCTTTCTCTATAAAAGCTTTTAATGCCCTTTATTACGCTAAGAATTACAAAAAGGTAATGGAAGGGGTTATACCTTATGAGCCATTCTTCTACCCACTTGATGCTATCAACAATTGGAATAGAATGTATGGAAAGAACGGCTTTGTTCAATATCAATTTGTACTTCCAAAAGAAGGTGGGAAAGAGGGACTAGTAAAAATACTTAAAAAGATAAGAAGCAAGGGTATGGGTTCATTTCTAGCAGTTTTGAAAGCTTTTGGAGAACAAAATGATCTGATAGCTTTCCCAATGGAGGGTCTAACTTTAGCTTTGGATTTTCCAGTTCGTAAAGGCCTATTCGAATTTTTAAATGAGCTTGATGTTATAGTTTTGGAATATGGAGGTCGTATTTATCTAACAAAAGATGCGCGCATGGACGGCCAGACGTTAGCTCAGAGCTACCCCAATTTTTCTAAATGGAAGGCTATAGTAGAAAAGTATAACCCAAACTTTAAGTTTGCATCCACACAATCTGACAGATTAAATATCACATCTTAATGAACGATAAAAAAGTACTAATACTAGGAGCAACATCTGATGTTGGTAAAGCCCTCGCTCAGGTATATGCAGAACAGCATTTCCAACTTGTTCTTGCAGCAAGAAATGTAAAAGACCTTGAGCCAATTAAGAGTGATTTTGAAATCAGAAATGAGGCAAAAGTAGAAATTGCTGAATTTGAAGCAACCGACTATAGCTCCCACCCTGCATTTATTGATAAGGTGGGTACACCAGATATATGCATCTGCGTTTTCGGATATCTCGGAGATCAAACCGAAGCGGAGAATAACTGGGATGAGGCCAAAAGTATAATGTCAATCAATTACATAGGCGCAGCTTCTATCCTAGAAGAGGTTGCAAAAAAAATGACTGACAAGAAAACTGGAACTATAGTAGGTATAAGCTCCGTAGCTGGCGAACGAGGCAGACAAAGCAACTACTTCTATGGCTCTTCAAAGGCTGGTTTTACAGCGTATTTATCAGGATTAAGAAATAGATTATTCCATAAAGGGATACATGTGCTAACTGTTAAACCAGGATTCATTGATACTAAAATGACAGCTGGAATGGATTTACCAAAACCATTAACAGCTAGCCCCTTACAAGTTGCAAAAGCAATTGCAAAAGCTGCTCGCAAGAAAAAGAACACCATTTATGTACTTTCTATGTGGCGCCTCATCATGTATATCATCAAAACAATACCCGAAGGCATATTCAAAAAACTAAAGCTGTGAGTAAGACGCTTGCCCTTTTTGATTTTGATGGAACAATTACCACTAAAGACAGCTTCATTGAGTTCTTAAAGTTTCATAAAGGAAATTTGAATTTCCTTCTAGGATTTACTTGGCTATCACCATACTTGGTAGCTATGAAGCTTGGCTTGATCCCGAACTGGAAGGCCAAAGAAATAGTCCTGAAATACTTTCTTGCTAATTTAAGTGTTGAAGATATGAAGAAAGTAAGCGCTGATTTCTCTCTGAGGATTATTCCAGCGTTAATAAGAAATAAGGCCATCGATCGAATAAAGAAACACCAGGAAAACGGTGATGATATCTATCTTGTATCTGCATCTGCCGAGAACTGGTTAAAACCCTGGTGCGACCAAATTGGAATGAAGTTAATCGGCACAAGATTAGAAACAATAGATGGGAAAATTACAGGCAAAATCGATGGAAATAACTGCTACGGCCCAGAAAAAGTGGCACGAATAAAAGCTGAAATTAACATTTCCAATTATTCAGAAATCTATGCTTATGGTGATAGCAGAGGAGACAAAGAAATGTTAGCATTAGCTGATCACCCTCACTACAAATACTTTTAGACTAGATTCTTTTAAGTATCAAATAGTATTCATTCCTTTCTATTTCTTTGTAGAACGGGTTTTGCTCGACTTCCCAATTCCTGAACCATGGAAACTCTTTATCATGCTTACGAATAGTATTGACGATGATATAATCAATAAGATATTTATCATGAGCCAGCTCTAAAACTTCCAATTGACTCAATCTCTTTCTATTTTGATCTTCTATGTACTCATAAGTTTTGAAGGAAAAAAA
>NZ_SMLV01000185.1 GCF_009711525.1 Fulvivirga lutimaris | reverse complement strand
AGCATATTCATGATTATCAGACCAGCCAGATTTTAAGGGAAGGGCCTGCCTTCTGGTTCCTTCTTTCTGCATTCCTGCTTTTTCTAAAACTCTGGCTGAAGCAATATTTTCGACAGCACACCCCGCCTCAATTCGATGTAATTTTAACTCATGAAAACCAAATTTAAGAACAGCAGAGAGTGCCTCGCTGGCAATGCCTTTTCCCCAGAAATCTGGTAGTAGCTTAAACCATACCTCACCGGCTTGAAATTTAGTTGCACCTAATTTTAGAGCGATATAACCTGTGAATTGGGCTTCTTCTATAAGTTCAATATTAAATGTGAAATAACTGCCTGCTTCCTGATCTTTCAATAAGTCGTCAAGTATCCTTTTGCTGGCTTCTATATCTTCAGGAATCCCAAGCGTATTGAAGTGATCTACCTCTGCAATGGAATGTAGTTTATGAAAATCATCAATGTCATTTTGATTGATGAGTCTGAGTTTTAATCTTTTTGTTTCTAATCCCACTATTTGAGTTGTTCGAGATCTCTGATAAGTATTTTTCTTCTATCAAAATTAATCAGATTGGCCTCTTTTAATTCATTAAGAATGGTGGTAACAGTTTGCCTTGACGTACCTGTAAGGTTAGCAATATCTTTGTGAGTCAACTTGGTTGGTATCATGGTTTCAAAGCCTACTTTTTTACCTTTCCATTCTGCTGCATCTTTCAGAAATTCTATGATTCTGGTACGGGCGTCTTTGAAAACCAGGGACTCTATTTTTCGCTCCAGCTTTCTTATTCTTAAACCTATCAGCTTATAAATTTTAAAGCTCAGCTCTTTATCATCTGCCATAAGGCCTCGCATTTCATCAATGCTTACCGGGCAGACGCTAGTATTCTCATCCATGGCCTGAGCGTAGTCACTTCTGGTTTCTTCACCAGTAAGTGCCAGCTCACCAAATATCTCACCGGCTCCCAATATGGCCTTTACCACTTCCTTCCCATCTTCCGTAGAATGCCCAAGCTTAACCCTGCCATCAGCAATCATATAAATGTACTTGGCCTTGTCGTTTGGGAAATATATAAAGTCATTCTTTTTGTAGTTGGTGAAGGTGTGCGTGTTGTGCATGGCCTTTGTTTTGTGAGGGCAAAGCACATTGAATAGATCTACATCTTCGAAGTACCACAGCTTGGACGTTTCACTCATAGTTTTAATTTGTAGGTATTTACCTGTAAATGAATTTAGATAATAATCTTAAGTTAGTAAAGATAGTTCCATAACAATGAAGAATAAGCAGCTAACAGATATCATTATTTATCCCATTAAGTCGTTGGGAGGCATACACTTAACTAACGTAAAACTCACCCAAAGAGGATTGCAACATGACAGAAGATGGATGCTGGTGAATGATAGGAACCACTTTTTGACCATTAGGCAACATCCTGAGTTTTTGCATTTTGAGCTCAGTCAGGAGGATGATGGATTTGTAATTACTCATCGTATTAAAAAAACTACTTTAAAAATTCCTTTTACGATATCATCAGGAAATACGGTAGAAGTAAAGATCTGGGATGATATGGTGGAGGCTTTGGAGGCAGAAGAGAAGTATCATGTGTGGTTTTCTGAGCAGCTAGGACAAAACTGCAAATTGGTCTACATACCGGAGGAGGCACCGAGAAGGGTAGAGGCAGATTGGGTAAAGGAAGAACATCATGTGAGTTTTGCAGATGCTTATCCCTACTTGATTGTTGGAGAAAGCACCTTGGCCGATCTTAATAGCAAGCTGGAAGAAAAAATAACCATGCAGCGTTTCAGACCTAATCTCGTTTTTAATGGTGGTGAGGCTTATGAAGAGTATGTATGGAAAGATATAGCTATAGGCAATGGCCTTATGCAGTGCATAAAGCCCTGTACCCGGTGTATAGTTACTACTATGGATCCGGAAACTACAAAGGCTGGTAAGGAGCCCTTAAAAACATTATTTAAACAGAAAATTAATGATAAAATGGTGTTTGGTGAGAATGCTATTGCCATGAATGATGCTGAAATAGCAATATGCGATGAAATTGTGGTAAAAACCACAAAACAATCACCCTATGAGCCTATTTAATTTCTGCTGATGATTATCTTTGACGCATGACTGCAGCTTACCTAAAAGCACTTCATTTAATTTTTATCGTTACATGGTTTGCCGGACTATTTTATATCGTCAGGATATTTATCTATCAGACCGAGGCGAATGAAAAGCCAGAGCCAGATCGCTCTATTTTGATTAAAGAATACAAGAAGAATGGAAGGTTGCTTTGGATGGGCATTACCTGGCCATCTGCAATTCTAACTTTAATATTTGGCACTTCACTGCTAATGCAATACCCAGGCTATTTGAATCAGGGATTTATGCATATTAAGCTTACTATGGTATTCTTGCTATATGTGTATCAATTTTCTTGTCAGTATATCTACAAGCTGATGCAGCGTGATGAATACAGGTATAAGTCCATACAACTAAGGATCTGGAACGAAGTAGCCACTATACTGTTAGTAGGTATTGTATTTATTATTGTGCTAAAAAGTGCACTAAGCCTGGTTTGGGGAGTGATAGGGATAATTTTGTTTAGTGTTATTTTAATGATGGCCATCCGTTTATATAAAAAACTGAGAGAGAAGAAATGAGAGTAATTATTGTATTGTACCTTGTCTTGTTTGTTGCGATTACTGCATGTGATCAGCAGCCTAAAGAAGAGAAATTGAAAATTTATGGTAGATCAGAAGTCTCTGATGCAGGTGACACCATTTATCACAAGATTGCAGATTTTAAATTTGTAGATCAGGATAGCGCCTGGGTTACCCCAGAAACTTTTGAAGGCAAAGTCTATGTCGCGGACTTTTTCTTTACTTCATGCCCCACCATTTGCCCTATTATGAAAACTCAAATGTTACGGGTTTATGATAAGTATGAGACCAATCCTGAAGTGATGATTTTATCACACTCCATTGACCCTAAACATGATACCGTGGCGGTGCTTAAGGAGTTTGCTGAGCGATTAGGGGTAAAATCTGATAAGTGGCATTTCATAACTGGTGAAAAGGATGATATATTTAAACTTGGTCAGACCAGCTATATGGTTGCCGCTACTGAAGATGGCTCTGAGCCTGGAGGCTATGTGCATAGTGGAGCATTTATTTTGGTTGATAAGGAGCGCAGAATTCGTGGATTTTATGACGGCACAGTGGCCGAGCAGGTTGATAAACTAATGACTGACATTGATAAATTGTTGAAGGAATATGAAAAGTAAACTGATATTTATACTGGCACTGGCATGTGCCTGCACGGGAAAAACTAATAACAGCGAGAGTGGTGAAGAAACCACACACTCTGAAGATGTGAAAATGGAGCAGTACCTTGTTGAGGGACAAAAACTTTATGGCATCCACTGTGCCAATTGTCATCAGGTTAAAGGCGAGGGACTGGCGCAACTATTCCCACCATTGGCAAAGTCTGATTACTTACTGCAAAATGTAGATGCTTCTATCTGTGGAGTGAAGAATGGTATGTCTGGTGAGATTACTGTAAACGGCACTACCTACAACCAGCCTATGCCGGGCATTCCACAGTTGACCAATCTGGAACTTGCTGAAATCTTTACCTATGTAACCAACAGCTGGGGCAATAACAATGGTATGATTACCACTGAAAGGGTCGAGGCTACTTTGAAGGAGTGTGGGGAGTAAATAGTTGAAAAATGCGGATATTCACTATTGTTCATTTCAGGTTTATATAACCAATTGTCTTAATGAGTAACAAAAGCAAGAATCATAACAAGAAATGGCTAATCTCAAGACTCAAAACCTCTGGGAGCAAAAGAAGATATATCATCGATGGAGATTATGCAGATGAACGCAACTCTAAGAAACGGAAGGATTGGTACAACTTGCCGAACATAGAAGGATTTGGCAAAAGTTCCAAGTTCTATAATAATAAGGTTAATTACGGATTACTAGTAAGATTTCTTCGGGGTAAAGTCGGGCAAGATTGGAATGCTGTTCATTCTGAAATAATGGACCGAATTCCATCTGATCTTTCCGAATATAAAGAATGTGTTGAATGGTTCGTTTCAGATTCGGTAGAACATCAAGAGCTAGGCCTTTGGGATAAAAGAGATCAAAAGTTTATACGAACTGCTGAAACAGACAAAAGCCTTATGAGGAGTGAATACTCATATAAGGAATTTTATGTTGACCCAGAAACAAACCTACTTTGTAGAGTAGCGGATGAACCCTCGAATAGACAAACGAAAGGGATGAGCAGCGATGAACTTCGTGAATTCAGAGAGTCTGAGAAAAAATCAAGCTTAAAGTCTCGAAAAGAAAAGAGGACACAACAGTTCGAATCTGAAGAAATAGCTAAAGAAGTGCTAAAAGAACATAAAACATGACTGGCTCTAACATATGATCATTTCAGATGACCCTATCTAGCGCAAGCAAATAATAAAAAACTGGTTCAAGTGTCTCACTTGG
>NZ_SMLV01000188.1 GCF_009711525.1 Fulvivirga lutimaris | reverse complement strand
CAAAAGGATAATCTGGTCTTTATTTTATGGGGAGCATATGCTCAGAAGAAAGGGGAGGTGATTGATGCACAAAAGCATTTGGTCATTAAATCTGCTCATCCTTCACCATTTGCCGCAGACAGAGGCTTTTTTGGTAGCAAACCTTTTAGCAGAACTAATGACTATTTGAAATCAAAGAGTTTGAATGCAATAAACTGGTAACAAAAAAGGTGATCTATTTAGATCACCTTTTTATGTTTATCTTATTAGGTTGAAGAACCTTCTCCAACGTATTCTGCTAAAGAAGCCTTTATTAGGATCTAAAGACAGCCAGATAAAGAACCCTTTACCTACCACATGATCTTCAGGAACAAAACCCCAATAACGTGAGTCCAGTGAATTGTGTCTGTTGTCACCCATCATGAAGTAATAATTCTGCTTGAATGTATATTCTGCAGTTTCCTTACCATCAATAAATAGTTTGCCATCTTTGATCTCAGCATTTTCATTATGCTCATACAAGGTTATAGCATCTCCGTATGTAGCTAGGGAAGCCCTGTCAATTTTTATCGTAGCTCCTTCTTTCGGAATAGTTAATGGGCCATACCAGTCGGCATTCCAAGGGAACAATTCAGGGTCATTCGGAAATATGCCGTTGTCTAGCTCACCTTTATTATAAGGCTCAAATTGTCTGTAAGGGTTGTTTGATGATATTCGAACTTCGGTTATAAATGGAAGTTTTTTAAGTGCTTCGGCCTGGCTTGATGTGATGTACATGAGTTGAACCACTCCATTATCATCTCTACTTACTACCTGGCTATCAGGTATATCCTGATCATCAAGAATTCTTTGGCTCAATGCATTTTTTGAGAAGACCAAATATGAAAACTGCATATCTTCTGGGTTTTCAATGGCCTTATCATTGATGAAGATCTGTTTGTCTTCAATTTTAAGCACATCACCTGGAAGCCCAACACAACGCTTAATGTAGTTTGTCTTTAAATCTATGGGGTAATCAATGTTTTCGTTCAGACTTTTTGGAGGCACATTAAATACTACAACATCATTTTGCTGTATTGATGTAAAACCTGGAAGTCTGTATTGTGGCAGTTGAATCCAATCTACATATGAAGGTATTTCAGTACCCCAAATCTTTTGATGCGTTAGAGGTACTTGTAATGGCGTTGCAGGTGTTCTTGTGCCGTAATGGAATTTACTTACAAAAAGGAAATCTCCTACCAATAATGATTTCTCCATTGATGGGGTAGGGATGGTAAAGGCTTCCATTATCAACCATCTAATAAGCGTTGCAGCAATAACTGCGAAGGTTATGGCGTCTAACCATTCTCTAGCCTTTGATTTTTTTACTTCGGGCTTTTCCTTCTTTTGCCAAAATTTCCAATTCATATATCTTGATTTTTGTTACTGGTACAATACCAGCATTGTTTCTTACAATTTGTGACTATTATTTTTTTAGGTTAGCTAAAAAATCTTTCATACTTAATAGGCCTTTTTGCTGTGGCAACCATTCGCTTACCATAACAGCACCCATAGCAAAACCCTCTCTGGAATGTGCCGTGTGCTTAATTTCAATATCATCTATTGGTGATGAATATTTGACAGTGTGAGTTCCAGGTACATTATCAACTCTGTGGGCATGAATAGTGATAGCATCCTCACCTTCTTTTTCAAGTAACCAATTCTCCTTTTTTGGGTTGTTGTCTATAATACCTTCAGCAAGACTTATCGCGGTGCCGCTGGGAGCATCTTTCTTTTGCGTATGATGAATCTCGTCAATATCAACATTGTATTCAGCTTGGTCTGCCATTAATTGAGCAAGCTGCTCGTTGAGTTGAAAAAACAGATTAACCCCTATGCTATAGTTTGAAGCATAGAAGAAAGTGCCATTGTTGTTTTTACAAAGTTCTTCTACTTCATTTTTTTTATTGAGCCACCCCGTTGTTCCTGATAATATCGGAATGTTGTTTTCAAGACAGTATTTAATATTTTCAAATGCTGATTCTGGTTGACTAAATTCAATGGCTACATCAGTGTTAGACGAGTTGAATTTTTGTAAATCATCTGCATTGTCGCGGTCAATGGTACCTGCTATTTGATGGTCTCTTTTTAAAGCTATGGCTTCTATGGCGTGCCCCATTTTCCCATAGCCAATTAATAGTATTCTCACTTAAACTTTAATTTTATGGTAACCCCGGCATTATATCTTGCATATGCAGGTTGCTCAAACATGGGGTCTATAGTAACTTTTAAATCTGGATTTAAATCAAATTCCTTTAAATGGGCATCAATATGTGCATCTAATATCTGCATCATATAAAAAACCCCAACTAATATTAAATAGAAGTCTCTATCTCTTCTGGTGCTGTTTATCGTAGAGCGAAGCTGCTCTTCAGTAGCACCAGATGGAGGCTCAAAATTAGGATCTTGCAATAGTTGAAAAAGCTCACCCCTGAATTCTTTGTATTGTTTGTCGTAAACATTGGCTACATATCCCAGTGTGATAAAACCTCCATAAACGATGGGCAGTTTCCAATACTTCTTATTGTAGATTTGACCTGCACCTGGTAAAACAGCTGCTAATAAAGAGGCTCTTCTTGGCACGAACTTATCAGCATAACTGTCAATTTCTTCAACCCGAACATTCTCGTCATTTTCAACTAGAATGGGCTCATCATTTCTGGTAGAGTCGGTATTAACTCCTGCAGGGCTTATTTGTGCTTGAGCCGAACAGTATATTAATAGGATTAATCCAGTTAGAAGAAATACCTTTTTCATTTATAATTCAAGAATTTCCAGCAGTCGGTTCAAATCTTCTACGGATACAAAAGGGATTTTTATTTCACCTTTCTTACCATCTGACTTTATTTGAACTTTGGTGCCAAAATGCGATGTTAGTTTGTGTTGCAAATTAGCAATTTCCTTGCCGCCTTCATTTTGTTCTTTAGGTTCAGCAGGTTTTTTTGAAGAATACTCAGAGCGAACTAGTTCTTCTACTTTTCTAACAGATAAATCCTGACTTATAATTCTTTTGAAAATATCCAGTTGCTGATCAACACTATCAATGGTAATTAGAGCTCTGGCATGCCCCATTGTTATTTTCTTATCACGAATTGCCGCCTGAATAGCAGGAGGTAATTTTAATAATCTTAAGTAGTTATTAACGGTAGTTCTGTTTTTGCCAACCCTATCACCAAGCTCTTCTTGCTTAAGCTCGCACTCGCTCAATAATCTCTGATAGCTCAATGCAATTTCAATGGCATTAAGGTTCTCTCTTTGAATATTTTCAATCAGAGCCATTTCCAGCATTTGCTGGTCATCTGCAGTTCTTACGTATGCAGGCACCGCAGTTAGTCCTGCTAACTTAGAAGCTTGAAATCTTCTTTCTCCAGAGATAAGCTGATACTTATTCTTAGATAATTTTCTTACCGTTATGGGTTGAATAATGCCCTGAACTTTAATAGAGTCACTTAACTCCTGAAGAGCATCCTTATCAAAATGAGTTCTTGGTTGAAAAGGGTTTACCTCTATCTCATCCAGATTGATCTCGTTGATAGAACCGGCTGGGTTGCTTTCTCCAACGCCAATATTTTTCTCCATTGATGGAGAATCTTCCAATAGGGCTCCAAGCCCTCTTCCTAACGCACTTTTTCTTTTTATTGATTTATTGGCCATTGGTATTAAATATTATGATTTGCCGTTTTTGACTAAAATTTCTTTAGCCAAATTTAAATAACTTACGGCACCTTTACTTTCCGCATCGTGTGCTATCGCAGGTAAACCAAAGCTTGGCGACTCACTTAGCTTAATATTTCTTGGAATGATTGTATCAAACACTATTTTCTTAAAGTGTGTTTGAACTTCCTCAACCACTTGATTTGATAATCTTAACCTAACGTCATACATCGTTAATAAAATACCTTCAATCTCCAGAGCCTTATTAAGTCTGGTCTGAATGATTTTTATTGTGTTCAACAACTTACCTAATCCTTCCAAAGCAAAATACTCACACTGAACTGGAATAATCACAGAGTCAGAAGCAGTTAATGCATTGATGGTTATAAGTCCTAACGAAGGTGAGCAATCTATGATTATAAAATCATAGTCCTTTTTAGCCTTTTTGAGGGAATCCTTCATTCTTTCTTCCCTTCTTTCAATATTTACCATTTCGACTTCAGCACCAACAAGGTCAATGTGCGAAGGGAGAATGTGCAAGTATTCGATATCAGTTTTGGTAATAGCGTCATAAACATCAACTCCATCTACCATACACTCGTACACACTATGCTCTACTTCTCGAGGGTTAAGCCCAACTCCTGATGTTGAATTAGCCTGAGGATCGGCATCGACAATCAATGTGCGATACTCAAGTGCTGCCAAACTCGCAGCTAAATTTATTGCTGTAGTTGTTTTACCTACTCCTCCTTTTTGGTTTGCAATGGCTATTACCTTAGTCATTAACTGTTAGTTTTTACGGTTAAATTATATACCAATTTAAATCCTTTGTTTTCAAACATTTATGACACAGGAAATGGTTTTAATCGTGTTTTATTGCTCAAAAAAGGCGTTTTAAGCCACTTCTTTGAAAACTAAGTAT
>NZ_SMLV01000250.1 GCF_009711525.1 Fulvivirga lutimaris | reverse complement strand
AATGGAAACAAGGCTGGGAGTTTTAGTGGTATTTTTGAACATGGAGATTTTATTGATAAGATAAGCTTTGAAATTGAACAAGATTCTACCAGTTTCAAGGTTTTCTTCACAAGCTTGGATCAAAATGCCATTCGAATTCCTTTTCAGGGTGTTGAAGTTAGAGGTGATTCTATCAGTTTTAAGCTGCAAAGTGATTTTTACACTTACTCTTTCAAAAACAAATGGGTTGAAAATAACAGTAAACTCCAAGGAGCTCTTACTGTAGACTCAATTACCGTTCCTTACACTTTAGAAAAGGAGTTGCCAAGTAATACTCGATACCCTAAAAATGAAGATGTTAGTTTTGAGTCCAATGAATTAAAAATAAATGGAACTATATGGCATCCAAAAGATGAAGGGAATGAAGCAATAGTAATTCTGACTTCATCGGGCAGTTCAGACCGAAGCGCATCAAGAGCAGAGGCTAAGCTATTTGCACAAATGGGATTTACAACATTTCATTATGACAAACGGGGGACTGGAAATTCAGAAGGGGATTGGCAAATAGCTACTATTGAAGAACTTGTAAAGGATGATATGAATGCAATCAAGTTTTTTTCTGACAGGACAGGAATTTCTCTTACGAACATTGGCATTAAAGGTAGTAGCCAAGGGGCAACTAAAATACCATATATCTTAAATGAATTAGATAGCCTGGAATATGGTGTTGTCGTAAGTTGCCCTGGAGTTTCATTGCTTGAAAGCGATTTAAATTATTGGAAAAATAGAAATGCCGAAGTAATCGGCAATGACATTGAAGCAGCTACTGATTTTCAACGAGAAGTTTTTGAATTTAAAGCAGGCAAACTATCCAGAACAGATTTAGAAAAGGCCATAGATAATGCAAAATCTAATGCATGGTTTACCAATGTATGGGTACCAAATTTGGATGAAGTTCAAGTAGATAAAAAACTTCTCTACAGTCCCATTCCTTACTTTCAAAGAACAAAGCAACCCATCTTGATTGTGCAAGGGACAAGGGATGAAATAATACCTGCTAATAGTCATGAAATCATTTCAGAGGCACTAGCTATATCAGGTAACAATAATTATAAAACCGTATTATTAGACGGAGCCTCTCATTCAATGTATAAAATTGGAGAAAGCGATTTTCCCTTTTGGTCAAAATTGCATCCTGATTATTTAAGAACGATTGAAGATTGGATAAATACTGCTTCTAACAATGTATATACAAAATAAATAACACCGCACTAAGTTAAGAGATGCAACCCGCTATAAATTCGTAACAGTCTGATAAGTAAGAAGCCCGCAATGGCCTACCTTGTATATACCAAACGTAGTTGTATGATTTAAAAAATGGAACCACTTAAAGACTGCATATCAAATCAAGTTAGTGTTGATAACACATCGTTAGAAAACATATTGTCCATGTTTGAAACGATACATGTTAAGAAAGGGGATTATTTTCTTCATTCACGCACCATCTGTCAAAAAATGGCTTTTATAGAAACCGGATACCTTCGGATGTATGACATTGCCGATGGAAAGGAAATCACCCTATGGATTGGAAGCAGCGGAAAATTCATCACTTCACTTTCAAGTTTTGTATTTCAAACAGTTAGTCAATGGAACATTCAAGCAGTGACAGATTGCAAGCTTCATGTGATCACTAGAGAAAAGCACCTTCATTTAAGTAAGAAGGAACCCAAATGGCTAGAATTCGACAATTTGCTCTTAGCGCGTTCCTTTGCTTTATTAGAGCAAGGTGCATTTGCTCATTTGCATACCACCGCTCAAGAGAGATTTGATGCATTGCTCAAAAACGAACCGGAGCTTTTCCTGAACGTTCCGCTGCAACATATTGCTTCAATGATTGGCATTGCACCTGAATCATTAAGCAGGCTGAGAAAAAATCTTAAAAACTGAATTTCCTAACATTTGTCAAGAGAATAGTGATTCGCCTCAAGGAACTTTGTAACAAAATTCAACGACATGAATCAATTACAAAAATCTCTTGGGCTCAACGCGCTTTTTTCAGGGTTTTCAGGTATTCTATTAGTAGCGTTAAACAAGTATGTTGCCGATCTATTTGACACATCGAATACATTGGCATTCCAAGTAATAGGAGCAACCCTGATCTTCTTTTCTTTAACTATTGTTTTTGAAATAAATCGCCAAAATCTCTTAGGCGTTCTGTTTATAATCATTCAGGATTATCTCTGGGTTCTTGTAAGCATGTTTATATTGATCTTTCAACCCTTTGAAATTTCAGTAATAGGGAATAGCATTATAGCTGTTATTGCATTGATTGTTTTATACATGGCCATCAATCAAACCAAAGCGCTTGCACAAACGGATAACATCTATGACAAGCGCATAAAACAAATGAGTTTTGAAAGAATCATGAAGGCCCCCAAGTCGAATGTGTGGAAAGTCATTTCCAACGTGGCGAATTACCATGAAGTAGCGCCTAATATTGATGACATAACAATAATTTCTGGTAAAGGCGAAGGAATGGTTCGTAGTTGTAGCCATGGGAAAGACCGTTGGACAGAAACATGCTCACTATGGGACGAGGAAAAGGAATATTCCTTTGAAGTGAATACTGCCGCCCCGGACTACCCATATCCGTTCAAATACTTGAAAGGGAATTGGAAAGTAGAAGGAATAGACGGTTCTCACACAAAAGTCATTATGTTGTTTGAGTTGAGGTACGGTCAGAAGCTTCATAATTGGATACTTCACCCTTTTCTGGTAAGAAAATTCAGTAAAGTAGCGGAACAACTATTGAATAATTGGCAAAGTAAAATTGAGAAAAGCAACCTACTCTGATAATGATTATAGCATATAACCGTATTGAAAAGTGGCAGAAAGGTCATAAACCTTATTTTCAAAGTTGTAAAATATTGTAGGTAGGTTTAGATGAAGGTAGTTTCTGGCCTTTTATTTTTATTCTTAGTATTGCTACAAACATGTTATTCTATGCAGACCGATAATACAATAACATTAGCTGATGAAAGAGTATTGGGTTACGCTGAATATGGTAAACCAAATGGCTTTCCAATCTTCTATTTCCATGGTGGGCAGGAAAGTAGGCTGTCGTCTGGTTTTATGGATAGTACTGCTGCCAAATTGAGTATTCGCATCATCGCGCCAGACAGACCCGGTGTAGGACTTTCGGATTTTCAAGAGAACAGAACTTTTCTAAACTGGGCAACAGATATTGAACAGCTAGCCGACAGATTGCAAATTGAGCACTTTTCCGTATTCGGACTTTCTGGAGGTGCACCGCATGTATTAGCTTGTTTGATCAGAATGCCAAACAGGATAGCAAATGCCTCTATTATTTCCGGTGCTACACCCTATAACTACAAAGGCTCCCTAAAAGGCATGTGGATTCCAGTAAAACTTATTCATTGGGTTGCTAGCTGGAAAAAAGATAAACAACTTAAAAAGATTATACAAAATGATTTTGATGGGCTTGTGAATAAGCCAGAAAAGCGAATTAAACAATTTCAAAACTATCTACCAAAGCCTGACAAAAAGTTGATGACCGAGCATCCTGAATACGGTTGGGAGTTTATTGAGGGTAGTAAGGAAAGTTATAAGCAAGGAATTGATGCAATTGTTCAAGAATGGAAACTCTATGTTTCGGATTGGCAGATGGAATTAGATGCAATTCACACCCAAGTAAACCTTTGGTATGGCTCATCGGACAAGATGGCCCCAATCTTCAGGGGACAATACTATAACAATGAGTTGCAAAACTCAAATCTTAAAATAATTCCTGATGAAGGGCACTTTTCCTTAATTAGAAATCATTTAGAAGAAATACTATCTGAATTAAAAACTACAAACATCATAGAATAAATTCCATTAAAACAGGTGTGACGTATAATTTCAAACACTTATGAAAGCAGCATATACAATTTCTCTAATATTAATTTTGCTAGCAACATCACTTATTAGCTGTGATAATACTTCCACCTCACAAAACAAAGAGTTCAAGAAAGGCATAAATAATTTAAGTACCTACACATTAGATCAAATTAAAGGTATACCTAGCCTGTCGATAGCTGTGATTAAAGGAGATGAAGTTGTCCACATTGGAAGCTATGGTTTGGCTGATGTAGAGCATAGTATAAAAGTGACTACAAAAACACCCTATTATATTGCCTCCACCACAAAATCATTCAACGGAACCTTGGCACAGATTCTTCATGATGAAAAGTTGCTTGACCTTGACGCTTCCATTACTACCTATGAACCAATAAAGAGCTTTGAAAACAAAACGCTATTCGAAGGGATTTCTATTAGAGAACTCCTCACACACACCTCAGGAATAAGCAATGGATATTTAGTTTGGCGCAATGCAGTTTCGGGCCAGTACACACATCAACAACTTATTGAAATCCTTGAAAGCCAAACAACTGACCTGGGTAACGACAAAGCATTTAAGTACGATAATCTGGGGTACAATATTTTCGACCTGATACTTCAGGAAGAATTAGGGTTGGATTGGAAACAGTTACTCAAAGAAAAAATTTTTAATCCTTTAGAAATGGAAAAAACCACAGCCTCTTATGACAAGGTAATTAAGGAAAATTGGAAACCTACTCAGCCCTACATTTGTATTGGCGATTCAACCCGACCTGTAAAGGCTAATTCAAGAAAAGACGAGAAAACCATGCAAGCAGCGGGTGGACTGTTTGCATCAATAAAGGATATTGCCAACTGGTTGATTTTCAATGTCAATAATGGAAGTTTTAAGGACAAGGTTATTTATGAACCACAAGTCTTAAAGCAGGTTCTCAATTCTTACGCTGAAGTAAACGATAAAGGCACCATCTTCACTGAAGTCGGATATGGTTTAGGATGGCATGTTTCTAAGTACAAGGATCAGAAGGTACTTTACCACAACGGTGGCTTTCTTGGCAATACAGCTAAAATATCCTTTATGCCCGATCAGAAAATTGGTGTAGCTGTTTTTTCAAATGAATCGTTCTTTGGAGATAATATCGCAGACCTACTAACCGCCTATACTTATGATTTCTATCTCGATTCGTTAGAATCTTATGAAGCTTACTTAGAACAAATCAAAGATTACGGAAAAAGAATCAATAAGATGAACCGGTCCTATGCTAGTTCTGTTGCTGAAAGAGCCGGCAGGCAATCTTCGCTAACACTCAGCCCTTCACAATATGTGGGGAAGTTTTCGAATCAAGCATTTGGGGATTTCTCGATAACTGTCGAGAATGACATAATCAATATAAGTATGGGATTACTCAGTTCCAGAGCATATTACGGTAAGGATGCAAATACGCTGGAAGTTGAATTTTCTGGACCTGGGAGCAAACAATTGATAGAATTTATAATAACAAACGATATGTTGATATCCTTAAAATTCAAAGGCTTGGAATTTGTCAAAATAAATCCAGAATAATAACTACCTCTGTATTTGTTTAATATAATCTTCTTGTCATATCTCATGTCTTTTGATCATTAAAAGATCGTCTTACGATTCCAACCAGCCCGAATCTTCTTGGTCAGATTAATAACTATTATAGTTGCATTATTGTAGACTAAGTTTTTAAACTTGTAAAATGCGAGGGGCCTTACTTCTTATCTTTTTATTCATTTGGCAAGCTTTACCTGCTCAGCTAAACACAGACAGTTTAAGGAGTGTTTGGAGAAACACTGACCTATCAGATAGTCTGCGCCTAAAGGCCATTAATAAGCTGGCATGGGATGGTTATATATTTTCTGATCCCGACAGTGCCTATTACTATGGGCAGCTGCACTATGATTTTGCTAAAGACCGAGGTTTATTAAAGGAAATGGCTATCGCCTTAAATACACAAGGCACTTCATTTTATATGATCGAGAACTACGCAAAAGCTTCGCAGTATTTCTATCAAAGCTTAAAAATAAAAGAGGAGATCAATGACACATTAGGGATAGCCACCAGTCTAATTAATATTGGGATGATCAAAGATGATCAGGGCCTGATTGAAGAAGCTATAGAGCATTACACCAGGGCTATGGAACTTGTCCTAAAAATGCAGGAAACTAGTAATGATCCTGAAATTGAGAAAAAATTGGTGGCCTCTTATAATAACCTCGGCACGATATACACAGATATTGAGCCCGAACTAGCTTTAGATTATTTTATTAAAACAATAAATATTGCTTCAAAGCTAGGCTTGATAAGAGAGCAAGCTTACGCATTCAATAACATAGCGAATATCTATTCTGAGCGTAATGAAAAGGAGAAAGCACTTAAATATTATCAGGAAGCATTAGCTGCTCTGATAAAGCTTGGAGATGAAGGGGGAACAGTTGATGGGCTCAATAATATAGGCATCCACTACTTTGAGCAAGGGAGTTATAAAAAGGCCATTAATTATGCACACCAGGCCCTGGATAAATCAAAAAAGAATGAAAATAAGGATGGTGCCAGCACGGCTGCTGAAATTTTGTACGAATGCCATAAGGCATTGGGGAATTATCAAAAGGCACTACATTTTCATGAATTACAAATTCAAGCCAGAGATAGTCTTGAAATAGAATTAAACAAGAGGGAGATTATAAGGCAAGGCCTCCAGTACAGCTATGAAAAACAAGCTGCAGCAGATAGTATTGCTTTTGCCGTGCAACAAGAAATACAAAATATAAAAATAGCTGAACAACAGGCTCAGCTTAATTCAGAGCAAACCAAGCGTTTTCTTCTATATGGGGTGCTTGCCATGATAGTTATACTGTCCATTGTCATCTTTAGAGGTAATAGAAGAAAAATAGAAGCGGCAAAAATCATTGCTGAGCAAAAAGAAGAAGTAGAAAGGCAACATGATAAGATTGTCGAGCAGCACAAACTGCTGGAAGAGAAGAATCGAGAAATCACAGACTTCAATAATAATCTTGAAACACTTGTAGCAGAACGAACTAAAGAGCTAGAAGAATCTATCAATCAGATCCGCAGTTACCAACATGACCTGGCCCATAATATAAGAGCTCCATACGTTTCACTTATGGGCTTGCTAAATTTGATCCAGGATGAACGTTTTGATTCAAACGAAAATGAGAAAGTGCTAGAGCAATTACAGGTCACCGGTGATAAAATTGGTGTTGTATTAAAGGATATCTCGAAAGAATTAGCCAAGTCTGAGGGCAATGACAATCGGAAAAACAAGTCATGAGAGACCCGGAGATTTTAGGCCTGTCAATTTAAATTTTTTAACTATATGTTTTTTAACTTATTAATAATCTTCAACCTTTTCACCTTTTCGTTGGCCAACGTTGATGAAAATCAAAATACCAATGACGGTCCTTATCTATTCCATACCGAAGAAGGCATTGTAGGCAAATGGGTTGAAGACAGTGTATTAATTCAAGAGGTTGTTACAGCTAATAGTTACCCAAAACTAAAGTCCAGATTCAACTTTAAATTTGAGCTTGATGCTCTAAAACAGGACTTTTCAGAGCAGTTAGACTACGTTCAAGAATATGAGGGTATTGACAGCCTGGTAGCCTTTAGTGATATCCATGGACAGTATGACTTATACATTGAATTGCTCCGAGCTAATGGTATTATCGATAATGATTTAAACTGGAGTTATGGCACCGGTCACATCGTGATTGTAGGTGATATATTTGACCGTGGCGATAAGGTTACAGAAGTGCTATGGCATGTATTTGGGCTGGAAAAGCAAGCAGAAAAGGATGGAGGCAAAATTCATTTAGTACTGGGTAACCATGAAGTTATGGTCCTTAATAATGATCTAAGGTATATCCATGATAAGTATAAAGTTACAGAAGAGCTGACTGGCACAACTTATAACCAGCTATATGCTGATAACACAATACTCGGGCAGTGGTTAAGGTCTAAACCTGTGGCCATTAAAATCAATGACATGATATTCGCCCATGGCGGGTTGTCCCCTACGCTGGTAAATCAGAATGTGTCCATTGAAAAAATCAATAAAACCTTTGCTGATCAAATCCTTGGTCAGGATAGAGCATCGATACTCAGTGATGAATTTCTGGAGCTACTCTATAGAAGCAATGGCCCTATATGGTATAGAGGCTATTTTTATGATGATAATTTTACAGAACAGTCTATAGACTCGGTATTAAACTACTACAATGCCAACCATGCCATTGTAGGGCATTGTTCTTATGACAGTGTCATTACGAGGTTCAATAACAAGATTTTTGGTGTAGATACGAGCATCAAAAGAGGGAAAAATGGAGAGGTTTTAAAATGGAACTCAAATGGCTACTCTAAGGGCACGCTAACCGGTGAGGTTAAGGCGTTGCCAAAAGCTACAACATTTCAATAAAAGGTAACAATAACAGTTAAGTTATGCGTGTGTTATTCTACTAGTTTTGTTTTCAGGCTACACAAGCCTTGGCTGAAATAAACATTATAAGTTTTTTATGGCCGTTTAATTGAGT
>NZ_SMLV01000270.1 GCF_009711525.1 Fulvivirga lutimaris | reverse complement strand
AATTTTATAGTTGTTAAACTAAAAATTAAGTTTTATACTTGCTTTGTATACAATAAAAACTGAATCAATGAAAGAATTAACAAGAGCTGAAGAACAAGTAATGCAAATACTTTGGGTACTCAAAAAAGCATTTGTAAAAGACATTATAGAAAAGATGCCAGAGCCCAAGCCTGCTTACAATACTGTTTCTACCATTGTAAGAATACTTGAGCAAAAAGGTTTTGTGAATCATAAGGCCTACGGTAAGACCCATGAGTACTTCCCTATTGTTGCAAAAGACAACTATAGCAAGTTCTATCTCAACAATTTTCTATCTGGATATTTTGGAGGTTCTTTTCAAAACCTGGTTTCCTTTTTTGCCAAGCAAAATGACATGGATGTTAAGGAGGTAGAAGAACTTTTGAAGCATGTTAAAGGAGATATAAACACAGAAGACAATGAATAATTTTATAACCTATATACTCGAAGTAAATGTATGCATCCTTCTTTTTGGAGCATTGTACTACTTACTGCTTAGAAACGAGACAGACTTTAAGTTTAGAAGGTTTTACCTGATCTCTGCTGCAATAATTGCATTGATGGCTCCCATATTTAAGCTTGGTGCAATGTTGGTAGGTAATGTACAGGTAAACGAACTGCCGATTACAATACTACCCGAGCTCGTTATCGGTGAACAAACTGTGAATGCGCTTGAGATTGAGACCACTACAAATTATTTACAGTATTCTTCTATTGTATACTGGATAATTGCTGGTCTTTTGTTTCAGTACTTCCTGTTTCAGTTGATGCAAGTGGTTTGGTTTACTTTCTCTAAGAAGACCTCAATTAAAAAGGAGAATGGCATTATCTGGATTGAGACTAATGGCACACTGCCTACTTTTTCATTCTTCAATCTCTTGTTTTATGATAACAGTATTGAGCTAACAGCAACTGAGAAGGAAAGAATAGTAAACCATGAATTAGCACACATTAAGCAGAAACACTCATGGGATATCGTTCTGCTCGAAGCATCAAAAATACTTTGCTGGATAAATCCTTTAGCCTGGTACATGCGCAGAGAAATACAGGATATCCACGAATACCTGGCTGATGAGAAAGTAGTAGCTGTAACTAACTCTGAAGAATACAGAAGTCTATTGGCTAAAATGGCCCTTAATCAGGCTCACTTGAGCATTGGCCATCATTTTAATAAATCTAAAACCCTCAAACGAATACAAATGATAACAACAATTAAAGAAAAAGTGAAACGCTGGAAAATGGCTTTAACCCTTCCTGCCCTATTGTCAATGGCCATCATTGTTAGCTGTAATGATGAAGTGATGCAAGATCTTGACACTGTTATGGAAACCGCCAGCCAGATGGAAGTACCAGCCAACCTGACCGATGAATACAAGGGATTAGTTGCTAAATTTCCAACCGCTGACATCGTCTACATGGAGGTTGCCATAGAATCAGAAGAAGAGGTTAAAAACCTTAAAAGCATCGATCCAAAAAGCATTATGAGTATGCATGTGTTTAAGGAGTCTGAGGAGAATAAGCGAATTGGAATGTTCTTAGACAGGTCAGGCAACTTCCAAAAGCTGAAACAACATGATCCAGCGGCAGCTTCAGAAGCATTTACCATTGTTGATGAGCCTGCCGTGCCAGAAGGTGGTTATCAGGCTTACTATGAGCGTATAGCAAAGCGATTAAAATATCCTCAACAAGCACGAAAAGCCGGAGTTCAAGGAAAAGTATATGTCCAGTTCATTGTAAATGAAGTTGGTGAAATTACAGAAGTAACAGCAGTAAAAGGAATTGGAGCTGGTTGCGATCAGGCAGCAATTGATGCGGTGAGCGCTTCAAGCAAATGGTCTGCTCCTCGTCAAAATGGAAAAGCAGTGAAACAAAGGATCATTTTGCCAATTTCTTTTTCGCTGGGTGATGAGGAAGGTAATACCGCCACTTTAAAAATAGGTGACAATGATAATTCAAAGGCCTACAAGCCTATGATGGTTGACCGACTTATTGTAAAAGAAGGCATAATTCATGGCACTGTGACTAATCACCTGGCTAAGCCCTTACCTGGGGTAAACATAGTAGTAAAGGGCACAACTATTGGAACCGTTTCAGACCTTAACGGAAACTTTAAATTGGAGGCTCCAAAAGATGTTGCTGAATTGGAATTTTCATTCGTAGGAATGGAAACTATGGTTCTTAAAATGAATAAATAATTTTTGGTTAATTATTAAATATAGTTGAAATGAAAAAGCAGGCTAATAGCCTGCTTTTTTATGATATAATTTAGAATAACCTTAAAACAAAAAAAGCCGGATTTTATCCAGCCAGCTCGGGAGAGTTTCCCTGTTTTGCGATAGTCTACTTTATACTTGGTCACTAACGCTTAATTCTGCAACGGCATTGCCATTGTTTTGTGATTCAAAGGTAAAAAACACCTCCGGATCTTCCAAATGAAGTTTTTGTTAAGCTAATGAGTGGCTAATGTTACGGGGCGCCTACTAAACCCTAACCTTATCTATACCAATTTGAAGTTTCTCCTGAATGAAGTCCAGCTGCTTCATATCTCCTTTGGTAAGGAACATCAATGAAAGGCCTTTGTTGCCAGCTCTTCCTGTTCTTCCACTTCTGTGAATGTAGTATTCCACCTGATCAGGAAGTTCGTAATGCGCTACAAACGACAAGTCTTTAACATCAATACCTCTGGCTGCAATATCAGTAGCGATCAAAAACTGTAAGCTTTCATTTTTGAAAGCACGCATGATTTTATCACGTTCTTTTTGAAGCAAATCACCATGAATAGCCTCAGCAGATAGGTTTTTGGCAATTAACTGCTTGCCCAAAGTTTTGGCTGCGACTTTAGTTTTACAAAAAATCATGCCTCTATCCTCTTTAGATTCCTTTAGAAATTTCACCAAAGTGTCAAGCTTATCTTCCGCCATAGTGATGGTGTATTGATGAGCAATGTCTTTATTCAAACGATCACTACCAATAGTAACTCTATGCGCATCAGGTGCCATATAATCTTTAATAATGGCCTTAATATCTGGTGGCATGGTAGCAGAAAACAACCAGGTATTGGTCTTTCCAGTAGTATGCTTCAGTATTCTTGTCAGCTCCTTTTTGAAGCCCATGCTTAACATTTCATCAGCCTCATCAAGTACCACAGTCTTCACGAAAGAAAGGTCAATGGCATTCTTCTGAAGCAAGTCAACCAAACGACCGGGGGTTGCCACCACAATTTGTGTTGGCCTTTTTAAGGCTGAAATCTGAGCTTCTATTTTAGCACCACCATAAACGGCTTCAGTAAAGATCTTTTCAGAGTATTTGGTAAACTTGAACAGCTGCTTGGCTACCTGCTGTCCTAATTCCCTTGTAGGGGCCAATACCAGTCCTTGAATATGAGGTGATGATGGGTTAATTCTTGCCAATAATGGCAAACCATAAGCTGCAGTCTTTCCTGTTCCTGTAGGTGCCTGCGCAATAAAATCAGTTCCGGCAGTTAAAAGAAAAGGAATGGATTGTTCCTGAACTGGTGAAGGTTTTTTGATTTTAAGCTCATCTAAAGCTTTGATAAATGGCTGGGAGATTCCTAACGAGGAGAAAGACATAGTTTTATATTTTGCGCAAAGATAGTATTACGCAAGGCTAACTTTCTATTTTTCGAAGTTTAATAGACAAATCTTTCAGTCCGATATGGGTTAAGTCTACTTAAGGTCATCAACAATTATGTCGTCATGCCGGATAAAAACAGCTTTAAATTCTCAAAAACTGTTTTTATCCGGTATCTCATAGAATACGTGAGGAGATCCCGGATAATTTTATTCTTGTCTGGAAACAAAAGAATAAAATTTCCGGGATGACGCTTCGAATCCATTATATTAGCACTCATGGCTAAAAATCAGACACTTAAAGAGCGACTTTACATCATCATTTTTGAGGCAGACACCTTCGCAGGTAAATTGTTTGATGTAGTACTGCTAGTGGCTATATTACTCAGTGTTTTAGCCGTTATGCTGGAAAGCGTGGTGGATATCAAAGTTCACCATGGTGAGCTACTTTATACCATCGAATGGGTATTTACCATCTTATTCTCCCTTGAGTATATCGCGCGTTTGTATGTATCTGAAAAGCCTTTAAGGTATGTTAAAAGCTTCTACGGCATTATTGATTTACTCTCCATTCTCCCAACATTTATAGGTTTGGTAGTGTCAGGTGCCCATTCTTTACTCATCATCAGAAGTATAAGACTGCTCAGAGTGTTTAGGGTATTGAAAATGGTTCGCTATCTTGGTGAAGCGTCATCTCTGATGACCGCTTTAAAAGCCAGCAGAGCTAAAATTATAGTGTTTATAGGGGCTGTGTTTTCTTTAACCGTCATACTGGGCACGATTATGTACCTTATAGAAGGTGGTGAAAATGGCTTTACCAGCATCCCCAGGAGTATCTATTGGGCGGTGGTGACCTTAACCACGGTGGGTTATGGCGATATAGCACCGGGTACCACTTTAGGACAGATTGTGGCCACGGCCATTATGATTTTAGGTTATGGTATAATAGCGGTACCTACCGGAATTGTATCAGCAGAGATTACCTCTCAGAGTAAAAAGCTACAGGAACAGGAAAAGAGCTGTGCACGTTGTGGTGCCATTGGCCATAACGATGCGGCCAGGTACTGCTACCAATGTGGCGAATCTATGTTAAATTCAAAAAAGTAAGCTATGGCATTGACTTTCAGTATATTATACGGATCGGTAAGAGAAAAAAGACAAGGCATAAGGGCGGTAAAATTTATACAAAAGCAAGTGGAAGCCCGTGGCCATAAAGCCATAGTTTTAGATGCCAAGGAGTTACCGCTACCCTTTTTGGATAAAATGTATAAGGAGTTTGATGAAGCTGATGCTCCTGAAAACATGAAGACCATTGCCAATGCGCTTAACGGTTCTGATGCCTTTATAGTGGTGACGGGTGAATATAACCACAGCATACCGCCTGCCTTAAAAAACATGCTGGACCATTTTCAAAAGGAGTACTTCTTTAAGCCAAGCGGTATAGCCGCTTACTCTGCAGGACAGTTTGGTGGCATGCGTGCCGCAGTGCATGTAAGGGCTATTTTAGCCGAGTTGGCCACACCGAGCATTCCAACAATGGCCTCCTATCCTAAAATACAGAAGGTATTGGATGAAAACGGAGAAGCCATTGAAGAGTACTTCATTAAATCCACCAATAAGTTTTTAGATGAGCTGGAGTGGTATGCCGAGGCTTTGAAGCGACAAAGAACTGAGGGGACGCCCTATTGATTTGTTTCGGCTATAAAACCTAGCCGTTATGTCTTTCCGGCCTTGAGCTTGCCTGCGGCAGGCAGGCCGGAATCTTTAACTACCTCTGATTTACTTTTAAGGATAACAAATCCTACGACAAACATTCGACATTACAAATGTCGAATAGCTGGTAACGAACTGTATATGGTGTCGTAGCATCCCGAAGGGTGTTATACACTATACACGTTGTTGTATGCTGTTTTTATTATGATCCCCATTTTTTTAATATTTCATCCGTTATTTCCACTGTTTCACCGTTATCATTATAAACCTTGTATGGTGGTTTAAATTCATTTCCATATTTACTCCATTTTATATTGGTATATAGACTGGATAAGTATTTTAATGGTCTCCATTTTACTTCCAATGACAAAGGTTTTTGCTCTTTTTTAAAATCATCAATTAGATTCGTTATTACCGAAGCTAGTGAAAGTGAAAACTCCTCTATTTCAGATCTGTGTTTTAAGTTTCTGCTTTTAAATCCCTCATTAATTATGGGGTTTTTTCTATTCACCGTGTTTGAGAATTGAACAGATGTGATATAGTCTGTTGAAATTCCATTATAGTCTAGATATTTTATAGAGGTTCTCATTGGTTTGGAGTAAACATTGTCAGAAGGCCGTTCTTCCTCATTAAAAACTTGATTCAATTTCAAACCGTTTTTACCATCTATAAAATCAATTTCTGAAATTGATACTAATAACTGTGCAATCCACCAATCAAAATCAGTTGAGTTAGGGTGGGCTTTACTCAAATCTTTTATGCTTTCTGGAAAATCAACTGTGATAACCTCATTCATATTTTTGATTAGAATTTTTCCATCCGTCAATTCGTAATTATTTATTTCAGACAGTTTTATCCACTTCTCGCCATTATTATATGGAAGTTGTAAGTGTTTTAGTAGTTGTTTTGATTTGATATTAATCAGACGTCCATCATATATCATCAGAAGTTTCCAGAATGTATCAATAGACATTCCTTTCGAGGAATAATCAAGTATCTTTTCCCAAACGAGACTACTTCCTATGCTTAATAAATGTTGCATGTGCCTCCATCCAAATGGAGTATCAAACATTGAATTGTTCTTTAAAGGCTCTCTTGATGGACTTAATTCAGGTTTGATTTTACCACGAACGTCCAAAGTGAAAGGATGTTCAGATGTCGCGGTTGCAGTAATTTCTCCAAGAAACATTTTTACCTCTGTAGCATACTCTACTCTTCCAGGGGCACCACATACTAATATTCCATCCAAACAAATACTATTGTCGTCTCTTGAGTAGTAATTGTATTGCATATTTTTGTTCGATTCCTTTATATGCAAAACATTTTCAAAGTTCGGTTTATCTTTCCAATTCTTAGTGTCAATTAATTCCCATTTAGCTTTCTCGTTTTCTATGGTTGGAATACCATTACTATCTATTAGAAAACTCTGCCTTAAATATCCTTTCAGGTTTGAGTCTACCTTAGATAAATCAATTTCGAAGGTTGTTATCTCTTTAATTTCTGCTTTTTCAAGAAAAGTTCTCTTTTTATCAATAATTGCAGGAATTTCTACTTCTTCTTGTATTCCCTCTATTTCACATTTAGCTTGGATTGGAAATTCTGTGGCAAGCGCAACACCTTTCAATCTTATTACTAGTTTTAAATTATCTGAGAATGGGTCGAAGTATAAGGATTTTTGTCTTTTATGAATTTTTATAGTGGTACCAAATTCTTGCTCAATGTTACCTTCTTTGATGACAATAAGGCCGTTAATACCATTAATCTCTACAAATAATGGTTTCCCTTTTTCCTTACCATGTCCATAGTCTTTTCGAGTATAAATTTCAATCCTATCACCAAACATGAAGCATGACATAAAACCAATACCGAATTGAGAGCAAGGTTCAAAGTCAGCACCTTTTGCCTTTAACTCTGCTCTTTTTCTTTCGAATTCAGGAGAACGATAATAGCTTCTACCCACCTTGCCAAGAAACTGTGTGATGATTGTTTCATCCATTCCACAGCCATTGTCATGGCACTCAAGTATTTCCTCATCATTGTCATCAATGTAATGTCTAAAAGACACTTTTCCTTTCCCCCAAGCCAGGTTCTCTATTGAATAAGAAGCTTTTCTCAGTCTAATAGCGTCCAAAGAATTTTGAAGTAATTCCCTAACAAGTATTGAAGGGCTTTTGTATAAATTGTTAGTGAGTAATAGCTTAACTATTTCATCTCTTGACAAAGAAAATTCAAGATCGTGGTAGATATAAGAATCATTCTTTGGACCTATGCGGCTTCTATCGACATTCTCAGGAATTTCAAGTTTATATTTCTCAACCTCTTTAGGGAACTCTCTTATTTTGCTAGTAACATTATTTAGTCTTCATCTATCCAATTCAGGAAAGAACGTGCTGTTTTTTCATAAGAAGGATGTTCAAAATACATTGTGAACCGTATCCTACTCTTTGAAATTTCCCACCCTTGAACACTTCTATGTTTTTGCCACTCGACAGAACTTATTGGACTAGTAAAATGTATTGATTTGTAAAGTATTTCAGGTGTTCTGTCAGCATCAAAATCCAAAATATCAGCAATTCTTAAAACTAGAGCTAGAAAAACTGAATTGACTTTAAAACTACCAACATTCTCATCAAAGTTAAATCCGTTATTAGATGTAATCCAATCAATTGGTTTAACATGAGAGAGACAGACGTCACTAAGAATAGTCGAAATATTAATTCCATCTATTTGCAGTCGTTTGTCATTTGAATACTTTTTTAATACAAAATCTTTAGACCTTTGTCCATGATTATCTCTCAAATAATCAGTAAGCATTGCAGCTTTAAGCTCTTCAAGCATGCTTGATAATCTAGCTCTTTCGCTTTCCGAAATAGTAGGTGATTCGAATTGTTTTAAGGTGTCCTTATAATTTGGGTGGTCCAGAAACCAGTTGTCTCTATAAATAATGAAATCGTCCTTTTCTTGCAGTTGAATAAAATCTTTGCCTTCAATTAGCATTCCTTGGTCATGTAGGAATGCTGAAAGAATAAGTAAACCAAGTTCAACAGCGTTAAGGCTGCTTATTTGGGAACCTAAAACTTTACCCATAAGCTCCGTTACTCTTAAAAAATGAGCCTTGTCATGGAGGGTATATTCTTGAAAATACTTTGGCAACAGCTTAATTCGATCCGAAGCTTCTTCACAAATATCGGGAAGAGCAGCAATAAATGCCCTTGTCTTGTCGTCTGAAATCTTCTCTAACTCTTTGTAAAGTAAAGTATCTCTAACGTTTTCTATGTTTATTACTTTTGACAATATCAGTTCGATTTAATTGCATACAACGGTCTCGGCTATGAGTAGTTGCGTGGGTTAGCACGTAACTTTGCAAGTACACACCAAACTGAAAATCCGCAAGGATTTTCAGAAGTAGGCGAGAACTAGCAATTACTTATAGCCATTGTTGTAGTGCGTTTTTATTGTGTTTTATTAAACTCTCTATTTGTTAATGATATGTAAGCTAATTCATTTCCTTTTAATTCCTCTCTCTCTTTGAACTTTGTAAAATTCACTTGTTGTTCTGCAATTTCAAAAAATGGTTCAATAGCTTTATCAAATCTTAACCTTAATAGTTCTGACAAACCTTTGGGCAAAGCATTTATAATCGTTTTGAATGTAACGAGCCTTGTACTAATCTTATGTCTTTTTAGTGATTCGGAATATTGATGCGACAGATATTCAATTTTATCTTCAAGTTGATTTAAGCTCATATTTTCAGGTAAATCATTGACCCAGTTTTTTAAAGCAAGTAATTTTAGTTGACTTTCACTATCGCTTTTAAAATCAAAAATTTTTTCCCAAGAAGTACCTTCGCTTGGAAGCGGTATTGACTTATGAATTATGCTATATGCTTTTTCCTTGACCGTGTCAGTCCTCTCAAATGAAGAGACATCATTTAAGTAGGGAACAGTAACAACCGATTCGTTATTGAGATTAACAATTTTAGACCATAGTCGAGTATCTAATTCGTCTATTTGCCAATAAATTTTATCACGTTCCTTCTCATTCTTAATGTCTGGAATTTTGGACTTCAGTTTCATTATATAGTCGGCCATTCCC
>NZ_SMLV01000257.1 GCF_009711525.1 Fulvivirga lutimaris | reverse complement strand
ATGGGCCTGGAATCAAGGAAGAGCATGGAAAATTAAGAGACTAATAGATAGAATGTTTGTCATTCTACCATTTGAAAAAGACTTTTATAAAAACTATGATTGGGAAGTTGACTATGTTGGGAATCCAGTGCTGGATGCTATCAAAAGTCACGAACAGAAGGAATTGCCTTTAGGAATCGAAAATAAAGAAGTAATAGCCGTATTACCCGGGAGCAGAAAGCAGGAGGTAACTAATGTTATCAACTTGTTGCCAGAGGTTATTAAAAGTAATCCAGAGTTATATTTTGTTATTGCAACTGTCGATAATCTCGATAACAGCTTGTATGATGCCGTAAATGGATATAGTAATGTTGAGCTAATTCAGGGTAGAACATACGATTTATTGCTGAAGGCAAAAGCAGCTATTGTTACTTCAGGAACTGCAACCTTAGAAACCGCACTATTAAAAGTGCCGCAAGTTGTTATTTATAAAACAAGCAGCATTTCTTATCATATAGGTAAAAGGCTTATCAAGGTGGGTTATATCTCTTTGGTTAACTTAATAGCAGACAAGCCAGTTGTAAAAGAACTTATTCAAAATGATCTGAATGAGGCTAATCTTAAAAACGAGCTAAGTAAGCTTGTTGAAAATGAGCAGCACAGAGCCCAGATCATTGCTGATTATAATAAAATATACGAAACCCTCGATGTAGGTTCAGCCAGCGATAATACAGCTAGATTAATTGTTAATTATCTAAAAGGCTAATTAAGCTACCTTAAGCTTGCTGTATTTAGACTTGTTGAATTTCTCCTCAGCATATGCCTTTGTAATCACCAGTTTTGAAGCATTCTTAGAAGAAGGCAATTCAAACATGGCATCATTAACAATGGCCTCGCATATCGACCTCAATCCTCTAGCACCCAATTTGTAGTCCATAGCTTTCTCAACTATGAAATCAATGGCACCTTTCTTGAACTCTACTTCAATATCCTCCATGGCAAACAATTTTTGATATTGTTTAATCAGAGCATTTTTAGGAGTGGTTAGTATTTGAGAGAGTGTTTGCTCATCCAATGGGTTGAGGTAGGTAAGCACTGGTAGCCTACCTATTAATTCAGGAATAAGACCAAAGCTCTTTAAGTCTTGTGCTGTAACATATTGCAGCAGATTATCATTTTCAACATCTAGGGGATTAATAGAATCCTCAGATGATGCAAAACCCAGAGGTCTCGTGTTCATTCTTTTAGCAATATTTCTTGAAATGCCATCAAAAGCTCCACCGCAAATAAACAAGATGTTTTCTGTGTTTACAGAGATCATTTTCTGATCTGGGTGCTTCCGTCCGCCTTGAGGGGGAACGTTCACTGTAGTGCCCTCTAATAGCTTCAAAAGGGCTTGTTGTACACCTTCACCACTCACATCTCTGGTTATAGATGGATTATCAGACTTTCTCGCAATTTTATCTAATTCATCTATGTAGACAATACCGCGTTCTGCAGCTTCTGTTTCATAATCAGCAGCTTGTAATAATCTGGTCAAAATGCTTTCAACATCCTCACCAACATAACCTGCTTCTGTAAGTACTGTAGCATCTGCAATACAAAAAGGAACTTGCAATATCTTAGCAAGCGTACGAGCCAGATACGTCTTGCCAGTTCCAGTTTCTCCCACCATGATGATGTTCGATTTCTCAATCGTAACATCATCATCGGAAGATTTTTGCATTAGTCTTTTATAGTGATTGTAAACAGCCACCGACATCACCTTTTTGGCCTCGTCTTGCCCAATTACAAACTCATCAAGAAACTTCTTCATGTCCATTGGCTTCACCAAATTAAAGCTGGGAAGTCCACCCTCATTGCTGCCTGATTTTTTTTCTTCTGACAATATCTGGTTGGCCTGAGTGATGCATTTATCACAAATGTGAGCATGAATACCAGATATCATTAAATCGACATCCTTTTTATTTCTACCGCAAAATGAACAAGTAACTTCTGACATTATTATTTCTTTTCTAGTACTTCATCAATAAGACCATACGCTTTGGCCTCGCTTGCACGCATCCAATAATCACGATCAGAATCTTTCTCGATTTTGTCGTACTTCTGCCCACTATGCTTTGCCAATATATTATATAAGTCCTTTTTTACCTCTAACGTTTGTTTCAGAGATATCTCCATGTCTGATGCCTGCCCTTGCATTCCACTCATTGGCTGGTGAATCATTATTCTTGCATGAGGCAATGCTGATCTTTTCTTTTCATGACCTGCCGCCAATAAAACTGCGCCCATAGATGCTGCTAAACCTGTACAAATAGTAGCAACATTAGGGTTAACATACTGCATAGTATCATATATCCCAAGTCCGGCATAAACTGAGCCTCCTGGGCTATTGATATACATGATTATATCCTTTTTTGGATCGCTTGATTCTAAGAATAGAAGCTGAGCGGTGATGATATTTGCAATTTGATCATCAATTCCCATTCCTAAGAAGATGATACGATCAGAAATTAGGCGAGTGAAAACATCAATCGCTCTGAAATTTCCTGGCCTTTCTTCAATAACATATTGAGTCATGTTTTGAATACTTGAAGCATAATCGTCAAAAGCATGGCCGCTTATGCCCTGATCTTTGATAGCAAATTTTCTGAATTCGTCTTTATTATACATATCTCTTAATAGCTTTTAAAATACTCAATGATAGTAAGAAAATCTAGATTTATATTAAAAAAGCCTACCGTTTATAGGTAGGCTTTTTAGAAACAATGCTATTTGTAAATTAGTTTGAAGCTACCTTTTTAAATTCATCAAGGTTAACCTTCTTCTCAGAAAGCGTGATTTTCTCCTGAATTAAATTCATCAACTTCTCTTCTCTTACTTCATTATAAAGCTTCATGTAGTTTTGGCCATTCTCTGCTTTTAGGTAATTATCAGCAAATGAGTCCATGTGATCTTTAAGCTGCTCAGCGGCACCAGCTCCACCCAATTGGCTCAGGATCATCATTTTTGCTCTATCCACAACCTCAGCGTTTTCAACATTTACCTTGTTTTCGTCACTGATTTTGTTTCTCAACAAGTCCCACTTAAGAGATCTTACATAATCGTCAAATTCTCTATCTATATCTTCCTGAGTAATTTTTCCTTCATTAGAAACAAGAAGCCATTTCTTTAAAAATTCCGTTGGAACTTCAATTTTAGTCTTCTCAATCAAATGATCTCTTATATCTCTATTAAGCAATAGAGTAGATTCTCGTTGGTAATTCTCTTCTACGGTTTGCTTTATCTTATCAGTAAACTCCTTTTCAGACTTAACTGCATCTTTACCAAAAACTTTATCAAAAAGCTCTTGATTAACCTCAGCAGGTTCAGTGCGATTAACATTTTTAAGTGTGAAAGTGAATTTGCCTTTGATGTCATGTGCTTTGTCATGGCCAATATCCAGCAATCTCATTAGATCATGATTGTCACTAACAAGCTTCTGAATATCAAACTCAACAATATCGCCTGATTTGATACCAACAAATTTCTTTTGCTCTTTCTTCTCAATTTTATCCCAATCTAGTAAGGCTTCATTTGAGATGCTGCCATCAACTTCCTGGAAAGTACCGAAGAATGAATCTCCTTCTTTGCTCACTTCCGGGTTAGTAACGTTTCCAAATTGTTTCTTAACATTATCAAGAGTCTCGTTCATGCCCTTTTTGTCAAGCTCAATCTTGTAAGATTTAACTTTTACTTTATCAGACAAGTCATATTTGAACTCACTAACCATTCCAATTTCGTAGTCAAACTCAAAGTCTTTCTGGTTTTCCCAGTCAATTTTTTGAGCTTTTTCCTGATCCGGCAATGGCTCACCTATAATTTGAATACCATTTTCTTTGATGTAATTACTCAAAGAACTTGATAATAAACTGTTGATTTCTTCAACGATGATGGATTTGCCATACATCTTCTTGATAAGACCTACAGGAACCTTGCCCGGTCTAAAGCCCTTAATAGTGGCTTTCTTAGCATATTCCTTAACTTTTTCTTCAACATGCGGTTGGTAATCAGCCTCGTTTAACTTAACTTTAATTGAAGCTTCTGTTGAATTTTTTTTGTCTAATGAGATATCCAAAGCAATAGATGTTTTGTGGTGATACTGTTAAAATTAAAAACCCTCAATCTCGATTTTTGTTAATCGCGATCGAGGGTATTTCTTTGTGCGGATGGAGGGACTCGAACCCCCATGCCGTAAAGCGCTAGATCCTAAGTCTAGTGCGTCTACCAATTTCGCCACATCCGCTACTCTAAAAATGGAGTGCAAATTTATTTATAATTTCTGATTGTGCAAATAGTTGGTTTTATATTTTTATAATTTTGGTCATACTTTTTTCGAATGATAGCAATTGACGTAGAAGAAGAGAATAAAGAGATAGTTCGGAGATACCGGCAGCTGCTTAGGCATGCTAAGCCTTTGCTGAAGGAAAATGACTCTAAATTAATCAGAAAGGCATTTAATACAGCGCTTGAGGCGCATAGTGGTACAAGAAGAAAATCTGGCGAACCTTATATCTTTCATCCAATAGCCGTAGCCAAAATTTGTGTTGATGAAATTGGGCTTGGCACAACTTCTATTATAAGTGCTCTTCTGCATGATGTTGTTGAAGACACTGAATGGACTATAAAAGATATTGAGCGTGACTTCGGTAAGAAGATAGCACGTATTATAGATGGGCTAACAAAAATTTCAGGTGTTTTTGAGCACGGTAGTTCGCAGCAGGCAGAAAATTTTAGAAAAATGCTTCTCACATTATCTGAGGATGTGAGAGTTATTCTGGTAAAACTGGCCGATCGGCTGCATAATATGCGTACACTGGATAGCATGCCGGTCAATAAGCAGTACAAGATCGCTAGTGAAACAATATTTTTATATGCTCCACTGGCACACCGACTTGGTTTGTATGCCATTAAATCAGAAATGGAGGATCTTTATCTCCGTTATACGGAGCCAGAGGTTTATGACGATATAATAAGGAGAATAGATGCTACCAAAGAAACACGCAATAAATTTATTAAGAGTTTTATAAGGCCTATTCAGAGGAATCTCAATGACCTTAATTTAGAATATATAATAAAAGGAAGGCCTAAGTCCATTTATTCCATTTGGAATAAAATGAAAAAACAGGGAATACCTTTTGAAGAAGTGTATGACCTTTTTGCCATTAGAGTAATAGTAGATGTTCCTTATGAAAATGAAAAGGCAGCTTGTTGGCAGGTTTATTCTATTGTTACCGACTTCTACAAACCTAACCCAGATCGACTTCGCGATTGGATAAGTACACCAAAGGCCAATGGCTATGAATCCCTTCATACTACGGTAATGGCAAAAAACGGCCAGTGGGTTGAAGTTCAGATTAGAGCGCGTAGAATGGATGATATCGCAGAGAAGGGGTATGCAGCTCATTGGAAATACAAAGACAACGAGAGCTCTGGCAATTCATCAGGACTAGAACAGTGGATATCTAAAGTTCGGGACATGCTCGAGCAGAACGACTCTTCAGCACTGGAGTTTGTTGATGACTTCAGAGGTAATTTGTTTAATGACGAAGTATTTGCCTTTACACCTAAAGGAGATTTGAAGACATTACCAAGAGGAGCCACAGCTTTAGATTTTGCCTTCGAAATACATACAGAAGTAGGAGCCAAGTGTATCGGAGCAAAAGTAAATCAGCGACTAGTACCTATTAATTATGCGCTCAAGAATGGTGATCAGGTTGAAATACTGACTTCTTCTAAACAAAAACCTAATGACGACTGGTTGCGTTTTGTCGTCACCTCAAAGGCTAAATCTAAAATTAAGGATGAGCTAAAAGAAGATAAGAAGCACATTGCCGATGAGGGAAAAGAAATAGCCATAAGAAAATTAAAGCATTTCAAAATAGATCCAAGCAATGAGGTCTTTGAAAAGCTGCGTGTCTATTTTGATATGCCTAATTTGTTTGACCTATTCTACAAAATTGGAGAAGGAGCAATAGATAATAAGGACCTTCGAAGATTTAAGGATCATAAGATGGATGCTCCTATTAAGTCTAGGCCAAATACAAAAATCCCGGATGCCAAGACCTTTGAGAAGGAACTTGTAAAAGTTAAGTCTGATGATGTCCTTCTAATAGGGGAGGATATGGACGTAATTGACTATAAATTGGCTAAATGTTGTAATCCCATTCCAGGCGATAATGTTTTTGGTTTTGTTACCGTTACAGAAGGTATAAAAGTACATCGAGTCTCTTGTCCTAATGCTCCAGAATTACTCGCTAATCATGGGCATAGGGTGGTTAAGGCTAAGTGGGCTTCTCAGCATCAATCCGCCTTCCTAGTAATCCTTAAGATAATTGGAACTGATAGGGTAGGTCTTATTAATGACGTTACGGGAATTATTTCTGACGAGTTGAAGGTAAACATGCGTTCAATGGCCATTGATACCGATTCGGGCATATTCGAAGGTGAGATAATGTTATATGTCAATGACACCCGTCATTTAGACCTTCTAATAAACAAACTAGACAAGGTAGAGGGGGTTGTGAAAGTAACTAGAAGGGATTCACAAGAATAAGGTAATACCTCAAGCAGATTCTTTAATAATATCTATATTTGCAATCCTTAAGATTAGGACTTTATGGCATTGAATGAAAAAGTATATAATGAGGTGAAAAAAATCTTCACTGCTTACCTTGAAAATAAGGGGTTGAGAAAGACACCTGAGAGGTACGCAATTCTTGAAGAGATATACACCCGTGACGGTCATTTTGATGTTGAGTCACTCTATATAAGTATGAAGAATAAGAATTATAGGGTGAGTAGAGCTACAGTTTATAATACATTGGACCTTTTGGTTGAATGTGATCTGGTAAGTAAGCATCAGTTTGGTAGAAATCTAGCTCAATATGAAAAGTCATACGGCTATAAACAGCACGACCATTTGATATGCACAGAGTGCCACAAAGTAGTTGAGTTTTGTGATCCCCGTATTCACAATATACAAACTATGGTGGGTGAGTTGTTAAACTTTGACATTATGCACCATTCTTTGAATTTGTACGGAATATGCCGTGATTGCCAAGTAAAAATAAAAACAGAAAAAGCGAACTAACATGAATTTTGAACATTCAGTTGTTGACAATATATTAAAACTAAAGTTAAGCGGAGATCTTATTGGAGAAGATAACGGCATAGATATTATTGAGATTATTAATAACCATATTAATAACAATGTAAAACTATGCGTGGTGGATATCTCAGGTTTAAGATACATTAATAGTAGTGGTATAGGTGTTTTAATTACCATACTTACAAAGTTTAGAAATAAGGGTGGAGAATTATGTCTGCTCAACCCATCTGAAAGTGTTAAGAAGCTTTTAATCATAACAAAACTCAATGCCATTTTCACAATTGAAGAAAATGAAGAGAATGCTATTGAAGTACTGAACAATTCTTTAAAATAATGAAATTGGATATTCTTTTAGGTCTCCAGTGGGGAGATGAGGGCAAGGGAAAAGTAGTTGATTACTTAGCTCCCAAGTATGATGTTGTAGCACGTTTTCAGGGAGGCCCAAACGCTGGTCATACTTTAGAGTTTGATGGAATAAAACACGTGTTGCATCAGATACCATCTGGTATCTTTAGAAAAGATATCTTAAACATTATTGGAAATGGAGTTGTACTTGATCCTGTAATATTCAAGAGAGAAGTTGATGCTTTGGATAAATATAATCTTGATGTAAAAAAGAACTTATATATATCTAAGAAGACTCAACTAATACTACCAACACACAGATTGTTAGATGCAGCTTACGAAGCTTCTAAAGGAAAAAAGAAAATTGGTTCTACATTAAAAGGAATTGGGCCAACTTATCAAGATAAGATTGCGAGGTTAGGACTCAGGGTTGGAGATATATTGCTGCCAACATTTAAGCAGAAATACGAAAAGCTAGTTGAAAAGCATATTCAAATACTTGAATTCTATAAAGCTGAGTATGAGCTTAAAGATTTAGAAGTCGAATTTTTTAAATCAATAGACTTTTTAAAGGAATTTCAGCTTATAGAAAGTGAATATAAAATCAATGATGAGTTGAAGGCTGGATCTCGGGTTTTAGCTGAAGGTGCTCAGGGTTCATTGCTTGATATTGATTTTGGCAGTTATCCGTTCGTAACCAGCTCTAATACTACAGCTTCAGGTGCTTGTAGTGGATTAGGTGTTGCTCCTAACAATATGGGAGAAGTCTATGGAATCTTTAAGGCTTATTGTACCAGAGTTGGGGGTGGGCCATTCCCAACAGAGCTATTCGATGATGATGGGACATTGATGCAAAAAGTCGGTAACGAATTTGGAGCTACTACAGGTAGACCCCGTAGGTGCGGCTGGTTAGATTTACCAGCACTCAAATATGCAATCATGATTAATGGAGTAACACAGTTATTCATGATGAAAGCTGATGTCCTTAATGTATTCAAAAAAATAAAAGTTTGTACATCCTATAAAATGGAGAATGGTGATCTCATTGATATCATGCCTTATGAGATAGTTGATGAAAAAATCGAACCAGTACTTCATGAATTAGATGGATGGGACTGTTCTTTAGATAACATCTCTGATTTCGAAGATTTTCCTAAAGAGCTCAAGGATTATATTTTCTATTTAGAGAAAGAACTTTCTGTTCCTATTAATATGGTTTCAGTGGGCCCAGATCGCACTCAGACTATAATTAGAGCTGAGGTCGTAGCTTAAAGAGAAATAAATAAATTTTTTTATGTTGAAGG